>JBAXLX010000213.1:0-6158 GCA_037134595.1 Pseudomonadota bacterium | reverse complement strand
GCCTTGGCCCGTGGCCTTGGTGTTGGGCTTGGCGACGGGGGCCGCTTGTGGCTGGGTCAACGGGTTCTTGGTGTCGTGGCTGAACATCCCCTCGCTGGTGATCACAATCGGCACATCCTTCCTGTTTCGCGGGTTGGAGCTGGTGATCATGAACGGCACCGGCGTGCCCTTGACGGCAGATATGTATCCCGGCCTGCACGCGCTGTTGCGCGAAAGTTACTTTGGCGTGCCCGTGCAAACGCTGTGGATGCTGGTGCTGTTGGGGCTGACATGGCTGCTGTTGAACCGCACCCGCTTTGGCGCGCATGTGTTTTTGGTGGGCGATAACCCCACCTCGGCCCGTTTGATGGGGATTGATGCGGTCAGCGTCAAAACCCGCGCCTTTATGCTGACGGGGGTGATCGGTGTCTTTGCCGGGCTGATGACTTCGGTTTACGGCTATTACTTCTGGCCCACCACGGGGGACGGGTTCTTGCTGAACACCATCGCCTCGGTCTTCTTGGGCGGCACGTCGGTCTTTGGCGGCACGGGGTCGGTGATCGGGTCGTTTGTGGCGTCTTACATCATCGGGGCGATCAATGCGGGTATCGTATCTGCGGGGATCAACGCGTTTTACACGCAACTGTGCTTTGGCTTGGTGATCGTGATTTCGGTGGTCTTGCAAACCATCATCGACCGCAAAATCCGCCGCCAGTCGATCACGGGGCGGTAGGATGAAGATCACCCGCATCAGCACCACGGTCGTCAATGCAAGACTGCGCAACTGGGTGTTTGTGCGGGTGGATACCGATGTGCCGGGCCTGTTCGGCCTTGGCGAGGCCACGCTAGAGTTTCAGACCCGCGGCGTGGTCGGCGCGGTTCAGGACCTGTCGCTGCTGATCCTTGGCCAAGACCCGCGCAACATCGAACACCTGTGGCAGATCATGTTCCGCCATCCGTTCTTCAAAGGCGGGATCGTCACCATGTCGGCCCTGTCGGGCATTGACCAAGCGCTGCATGATCTTAAGGCCAAAGATCTGGGCATTCCGCTGTGGCAGCTTTTGGGCGGGCAATGCCGCAGCCGGTTGCGGATGTATGACCATCTGGGCGGGGGGGATAGCAACTCGGTTTATGATTCCGCGCAGGTGGGCTCTTTTGCCGAAAAGGCCGCGCGGTCCAAGGCCGACGGATTCTCGGCCGTGAAAATCCTTGCCGTGGGCAAAACCGCTCCGCTAGACGGGGTGGATGCGCTGAACCAAGCCAATGCCCTGATGGCCGCCGCCCGTGACGGCGCGGGGCCAGAGATGGATATCATGGTTGACCTGCATGGCCGCACCACCGCCGCCATGGCCATTCAATACTGCGATGTTCTCGCCCCCTATCGCCCGTGGTTCATCGAAGAACCCTGCCAGCCCGAAGACCACGAAGGCACCGCCCGCGTCGCCCGCGCCACCCATATTCCCATCGCCGCAGGCGAACGCCTGTGCCACCGGCGCGAGTTTTTGCCTCTGCTGCAATCAGGCGCCATCGCCATTGCCCAGCCCGATGTCTGCCACGCAGGCGGCCTGACCGAGGTGCGCCGCATTGCAGCCCTGTGCGACACCTTCGGCGTATCAATGGCCCCGCACAACCCGCTGGGGCCGATTGCCACCATGGTCAACATCCACCTCGGCTTTGCCACCCCCAACTTTTTGATCCAAGAGGTCATGCGATCCGACGTGCCGTGGCGCGATGCGATTGTGTCTGGCGTCACGCCGATCATCGGCGGCTATGTCGAACCCAGCCAGTCCCCCGGCATCGGGATCGAGATCAACTTTGACGAAGCCGCCAAGCACCCCTACCAAGATGTGAACCCCGTCCAATGGTACCACCATGACGGCGCGGTGGCGGATTGGTGATGGGCCGTTTGGCAGGGCATCATGTGCTGGTCACCGGCGGCAGTCGCGGGATTGGGGCTGCGACCGTGCAAAAAGCACTGGACGAGGGGGCTACGGTCACCTCGCTAGACATTATCGCAGGGCCTGACCTTGGCACAAACGGGCTGTCTTTGGCGGCAGATGTGACCAATGCCGCAGATATTGCCCGCGCGGTAGACGAGGCCGTTGCCCAATTCGGCCCCGTCACCGGCCTTGTGAACAACGCAGGCAAGAATTCCTACGCCGATCCTGTCAAAATGACCGAAGCGGAATGGGAGGACGTGTTCTCCGTCGACCTGAAAGCCGCATGGCTGGTGGCCCGTGCGGTTCTGCCTGGCATGATCGCGGCCAAGCGCGGCAGCATTGTCAACATCGCCTCGGTTCATGCCGATATGACCTATCCGGGCATGTTCCCCTATGCGGCGGCAAAGTCTGGGTTGGTGGGCCTGACGCGCTCGCTGGCGCTGGAGGTTGGCCCGCATCAGATCAGGGTCAACGCCCTTAGCCCCGGCTATACCGAGACTTTCCTCGTGCAAGAGTTCTTCGAAAAGAACGACCCCGCGTTACGTTCCCAAGTGCTCAAAGCCCATGCCATGGGCCGCATGGCCCAGCCCAGCGAAATCGCCAATTGCATTGCGTTTTTGCTGTCAGATGAGGCGTCGTTTGTCACAGGGGCCAACTGGCGCGTAGACGGTGGCCTAACCGCACGGTTTGCCGGATGAAAAAACTTCGGTCGCAAGCGTGGTTTGGCGGGCAAGACAAGGATGGCTTCATCCACCGCAGCTGGATGAAGAACAACGGCCTGCCCGATGACGCCTTTGACGGGCGCCCGATCATCGGCATCTGCAACACCTTCAGCGATTTCACCCCCTGTAACGCCCATTTCCGCGAGCTGATCACCCATATCAAAGCCGGTGTGCTGGAAGCAGGCGGTCTGCCGCTGGAATTCCCCGTGTTTTCCTGCGGCGAAAGCAATCTGCGCCCCACGGCCATGCTGTTTCGCAACCTCGCCTCGATGGACGTGGAAGAGGCGATCCGCGCCAACCCGATGGACGGGGTGGTGCTGATGGTGGGGTGTGACAAGACCACCCCCTCGCTGGTGATGGGGGCTGCGACCTGTGATTTGCCCACGATTGCCGTGTCGGGCGGGCCAATGCTGAACGGTCGTTATCGTGGCAAGGCCATCGGGTCGGGCACTGATGTATGGAAATTCTCCGAAGCTGTGCGCTCGGGCGAGATGACGCCGCAGGCCTTTGCCAATGCCGAAAGTGCGATGTCGCGCTCGCCGGGGCATTGCATGACGATGGGCACTGCCTCGACCATGGCGTCGATGGTGGAGGCTTTGGGCATCACCCTGCCCGGCAACGCCGCATGGCCCGCCGTCGATGCCCGCCGCGCGCGGCTGGCGCGCATGTCGGGGCGGCGGATTGTGGAAATGGTGCGGCAGGATCAGACACTGTCGCAGATTCTGACCAAACAGGCCTTTGAAAACGCGATCAAGGTGATCGGGGCCATTGGCGGGTCAACCAACGCGGTCGTGCACCTTTTGGCCATCGCAGGCCGCGTGGGCGTAGACCTGACGTTAGACGATTGGGACCGCGCGGGCCGCGATGTGCCCACGATTGTTGACCTGATGCCCTCTGGCCGCTTCTTGATGGAGGAATTGGCCTATGCGGGGGGCATTCCTGCCGTGATGAAGCGTATCGAACACTTGCTGCACCTTGATGTGATGACCGCCACAGGCAGCACACTGCGCGACCGGCTGGCCGAGGCAGAGGTGTTTGACGACGAAGTTATCCGCCCCCTGTCCAACCCGCTTGTCGCCGATGGCGGGCTGGCCGTGCTGCGCGGCAATCTGGCACCCAAGGGGGCAATCCTGAAACCTTCGGCCGCAACCCCCGCCTTGATGCAGCATCGCGGGCGTGCTGTCGTCTTTGACGATATCGACGATTTCAAAGCCCGCATCGACGACCCAGCGCTAGAGGTTGACGCAAGCTCGGTTCTCGTTCTGCGCAACTGCGGGCCCAAAGGCTATCCGGGCATGGCCGAAGTGGGCAATATGGCGCTACCCAAGAAGCTTTTGGCCCAAGGTGTGCGCGATATGGTGCGCATCTCTGACGCGCGGATGTCGGGCACGGCTTATGGCACCGTGGTGCTGCATGTGGCCCCCGAGGCAACAGACGGCGGGCCTTTGGCCTTGGTGCAAAGCGGTGACGAGATTTTGCTGGATGTGGCGGGCCGCAGGCTGGACCTGCTGATCTCGCCCGCCGAACTGGCCGCGCGTGCGGCGGCTTGGGCCCCCAAACCGCGCAGCTATCGCGGCGGGTATGAAACGCTGTATGTCACCCATGTGCAGGGCGCAGATGTCGGCGCGGATCTTGATTTTCTGGTCGGACGCCGTGGCGCAGATGTGCCGCGCGAAAGCCATTGATGCGTGGCGTTCACGGCATTCTTTACGCGCTGTTTGACGCCGATGAGCGGTTAGACCGCGAAGCTATGCGCGCCCAAGTGCAGATTTGCCTGAACGCCAAGGTCGCAGGCATCGCCGCCCTTGGCCTTGCCACCCTTCTGCAGTCTGCACCGCTACTGTTGACCGTGCTGCGGCTGGCCGGCGCCGGCATGATGGCCTGGCTAGCGGTCACGGCCTGGCGCGCTGCCGATGCCCCGGCCAGCAGCGATGATCCGGCGACTGGCACGCGCCGGTCCTTCCTGGCCGGCACATTCATCAACCTGCTGAACCCCAAGGCTTACTTGTTCTTCGTGGTGGTGGCGCCGCAATTCATGGGCGGACGCACGCTTGATCTGCCCAGCGCGCTGGTGCTGGCCGGCATCAGCACCGTTATCGCCACGGCCATTCATTTTGGCATCGTGCTGGCCGGCGCCCGCGCCCAGGCGTTGTTGCAGGATGGCGCCCGGCTGCGGCTGGTCCGCCGGTTGTTCGCGGTGGTGATGCTGGGCGTGGCGGTCAGCTTTTTATGGGCCGATCTGGGTTGAATGTGCGCCGGCCGCTGCGCCCGGACCTTGGGAAGACCAGACCCAGCGCCACCACCATGGGCGGCACATTCCAAATTGCCGGCGGAAGTGGTATTTTGTCAGGCGTTGACCAAGGGGGAAATGGCCAATGAGATTGTCCATAGTGCTGTCGCTGGCCGCGATCGGGGTTGCTGCGGTGCAGGCACAGCCGACACCGGGCACGCTGGCACCGAATGCTGGCCAGGTGGAAGATGGCCGCTATCAGTTGCGGCTTACGGGCCCGCCATGGGGCTGTGTGGAAGGCCGCCCGTTTGCGACTGGCCCGGCGGAAGCACCCTATTTCGGTGCGGTAAATTGTGGGCTGGCATTGCCGGAAGTGGAAGTGTCGCGGGTCCGCCCCAATGGCCGGCCAGCAACCCCGCAAGTTCGTTATGTCATCAGGCCTGCCGGCCTTGACCGTTGTGCCACCGTGGCGCGCGGGGTCGTGTTCGGCAGGACACGCATCGACTCGCTGGCCTGCCAGCGCAACATGCCCGAAGATCAGCAGTTCACGGTTTTTCCCAGCCGCACGACCCCCAATCTGTTCCAGATCCAGGCGTTGAACGGCAAATGCTGGTCAGCAAGAAAGATGTCAGTGAACGGCTTTGGCCTTTCAAACTATCCTGATCGCGAGATTGTGCTGCAACCCTGCATTGAGGGGGATACTTCGCAGCAGTTTCTGTTTGTCAAACGGGCGTGATGGTCAGTTGGGATTTGCCCGGGCCGCCCGGTCAGCGCGGATGCGTTGCAGTATGGCCATGAAATTCGGGCGCTGGCTGGCGTCGAACTGGCGGAACAGCGCTTCCGCCTCGGCAGCCGGCAGCTGGTCGCGCACGCCGGCGCGCAGTTGCTGGTCAATGCCGGCGCAGCCTTTGACAGCCTCGGCAAAGATCGCCTCGTCCGCCATGTCGGTCTTGGTCAGCCGCACGGCATAGGTGGCCATGCAACGGTCCAGCACCTGGGCCAGCAACGGCACATTTGGCGCTTCCGGCGCGGATTGCGGGGCAACGGGCGGCGCGGTCTGGGCGGCCAGCGGCACCGCCAGCACCAGGCTGATCAACAGCTTATGCACCCGCCATTTCCATCACCACATCCCATTCCGCATCGGTGATAGGCACCACTGACAAGCGGAACTGGCGGAACATCGCCATGCAGGCCAGGCGCGGTTCCGCCTTCATTTCCGCCAGCGTGGTGCGACCGGCATAGGCCGGAAGGACATGGCCGAGGCCTTCGGTCGAGGCATGGGCGCGG
>JBAXLX010000212.1:0-6166 GCA_037134595.1 Pseudomonadota bacterium | reverse complement strand
CAAACCTGCCACAGCGCCGGACACAGCGCCCAGCAGCGACGGGCGGCCGTGGCGGACTTGTTCCACCAAGGTCCAAGACAGCGCCGCTGCGGCCGTGGCGACAAAGGTGTTCATAAACGCCAGTGCGGCATAGCCGTTGGCTTCTAGGTTTGATCCGGCGTTAAAGCCAAACCAGCCCACCCACAGCATAGATGCGCCAATCATCGTCATCGTCAGCGAATGGGGGGCCATGTTTTCCTTGCCAAAGCCCACGCGCTTGCCAATCACCAAACAGCCCACCAAACCTGCGATGCCTGCGTTGATATGCACCACCGTGCCGCCCGCAAAGTCTAACCCACCCCAGCCCCAGATCAGGCCCATGTCAGTAGGGTTATCGGCCAGAAAGTCCGGGCCGGACCAGTACCACGCCATGTGCGCGATCGGAAAATAGACGATCGTCACCCAAAGGCCGCAAAACAGCATCAGCGGCCAGAACTTGATCCGCTCGGCAAAGGCCCCCACGATCAGCGCGGGCGTGATGCAGGCGAAGGTCATCTGGAAGATGACAAAGGCATATTCGGGAATATAGACGTTGTTGGAAAAGGTCGCGGCAAAGGTTGAAACACCCACCCCCGCCAAAAACGCCTTGGACAGCCCGCCGACATAGGCCGACCCCGACGTGAAGGCCAAGGAATAGCCAAACACCACCCACAAAATCGCCACCAAAGACACGATCATAAAGGTCTGCATCAACACGCTGAGCATGTTCTTAGACCGCACCAGACCGCCGTAAAACAGCCCCAAGGCCGGAATGGCCATCAACAGCACAAGCGCCGAGGACACCAGCATCCACGTTGTATCGCCCTTATTCACCATCCCCGCCTGTGCTGCGGCATCGGGCGCTTTGATCAGGGCCGTCTGCGCCCAAACGGGAGGTGCTGCGCTGATAGACGCTGCAAGCGCCCCCGCCTTTGAAATTTTCGACATAAGTTTCATCACAATTATCCCCTAGGCCAAAGGCTTACAGCGCATCGTCATTTGTTTCGCCCGTCCGCACGCGGACCGCTGCCGCCACGTCAAGCACGAAAATCTTGCCGTCCCCGATCTTGCCGGTGCGGGCTGTTTTGGTGATCGTGGTGACCACCTGATCGGCCAAGCCATCGGCCACGACCACCTCGATGCGAACTTTCGGAACGAAGTTCACCTCGTATTCCGCGCCGCGATAAATTTCGGTATGGCCAGATTGCAGGCCAAAACCTTTGATCTCTGTGACCATCATGCCGCGCACGCCAATCGCGGTCAGGGCCTCGCGCACTTCTTCCAGTTTGAACGGCTTTATGGCCGCAATAATAAGTTTCAAAATGCACCTCTTTGTCGTGGTGACGAAGGGAAAGCGCCTTCGACCTGCCAACCACTCACGCAACTTTTGCCGCTACAGCACAAGGTTCAGCCAGATTTGCTTGAAAAATAGGCGGGATAGTTGCCTAAAAAGCGGGCTTTTTGCAAAATATGATTATAAAATAAGCAAAATGTGATTCCGAATCGAACCGAAGACCTGCTCCACATTCCGGCCAAGGCGCGGTAAAGCTAGACCGCACAAGCCCGAAACGGGCGACGCTAGGGCAGCACAGGCAAGGGTTCACAATGGCATCTTCTCCAAAAGCGCGGGCTTTGACGGCAGACCGACGCTATAGTGCGCCCGCAGGCAAGCGCGGCAAACCACCGACCAAGCCGCCTGCCACGCGACGCCCGCCAAGGCGCAAGCCGGTGCGCAATCGCGGGATTGTGGCCGGACTCAGCCATCTCTTGTGGCGCCTGTTCTGGGGTATCGTCTGGCGCAGCACGGTCTTGGGCGGCACGATCTTGGGCTGCGCTGTTTTGTACTTCTATGTCCAGTTGCCCCCCGTCTCGGCCCTGATCGACGGGCGGGCGCGTGGGTCTGTGACCATGCTGGATGCCAATGATCAGGTCTTTGCGTGGCGTGGTGAAACCTTTGGCGGGCAGGTGACGCCACAAACTGTCTCGCCCAACCTGCTGCATGCGGTGATTGCGACCGAGGACAAGCGCTTTTACCAGCATTTCGGCGTCAGCCCGCGCGGTATCATCTCGGCCGTGGCGATCAACCTGCGCGCAGGGCGCGGCGCGTTTGAGGGCAATGGCGGGTCGACCATCACCCAGCAAACGGCCAAGCTTTTGTGCCTTGGGGTGGACTATGATCCGACCCAGTGGAAATCTGAAACCGCTTATGAAGACGACTGTCGTTCCGGCGGGCTCAAGCGCAAGATCAAAGAGGTGCCCTATGCCTTGGCGATGGAGGCCAAGTATACCAAGGACGAAATCCTGACGATCTACTTCAACCGCGCTTATCTGGGCGCGGGCAGTCGCGGGTTTGAAGCGGCCTCGCAGCGGTATTTTGGCAAATCGGCAGCCAATCTGTCGCCTGCCGAAGCGGCGATGTTGGCGGGGCTTTTGAAAGCGCCGTCGAAATATGCGCCCACCAACAACCTGCAACGCGCCCGCGATCGGGCGGCGGTGATCATCGGGTTGATGCTTGAACAAGGCTTTCTGACCAAGGCCGAGGCCGACGATGCCTTGGCCCATCCCGCCGAACTGTCGCAGGCCGCGGCGCGCAATGCGGGTGGGGCCTTTGCCGATTGGGTGATGGAAAGCACACCCGCCTATCTGGGCAACACCACGACCGAAGATGTGATTATCAAGACCACGCTGGACCCGCGCCTGCAAAAGGCCGCCGAAGAGGCGCTGACGGCTGTTTTTGCCAAAAAGCTCAAAGACGGGTCCAACGCCCAAGCGGCGATTGTGGTGATGAGTGCCGATGGCGCGGTGCGGGCCATGGTGGGCGGGCGTGATCTGCCGCAGGCGGGTTCGTTCAACCGCGCCACGCAGGCGCTGCGGCAGACCGGGTCAAGCTTTAAGCCCTTTGTCTATGCCTCGGCGTTGAATATCGGGTGGAGCCCGATGGATTATGTCGAAGACAGCCCACTGACGGTCAATATCCCGGGGTCCGGCCCTTGGACGCCTAGTAATTATGACAACGAATACAAAGGCGTGATCCCGATTTATCAGGCCATGCAGGAAAGCCGCAACATCCCCGCCGTCAAGATTGCTATGGCGGTGGGGCTGGATACGGTGCGCAACACCGCCCACGGTTTTGGCATATCGGGCGATCTGGCGGCGGGGCCTGCCTTGGCGTTGGGGGCCTCGGAAGCGACCTTGCTGCAAATGACGGGGGCTTATGCCGGCATTTTGAACGGCGGATCGGCTGTGGCCCCCTATGGGCTGCGCGAGCTGTCTTTAAAGGGCGACCAGACGCCCCTGATCGGCCAGACGGGCGGCATGGGAGCACGCGTCATCTCGGACACCGCCGCCAAGGAACTGACGTGGATGATGACCCAAGTGGTGCAAAACGGCACTGGCCAGCGTGCGCAATTGGGTGATCGGCCCGTTGCAGGCAAAACCGGCACCACGTCTGAGGCGCGCGATGCGTGGTTTATCGGCTTCACCGCCGATTATGTCACAGGCGTCTGGATGGGCTATGACAATAACACCCCCCTGACGGGTGTGACCGGCGGCGGCATACCCGCCGAGATCTGGCACGAGGTGATGACCCGTGTCGAAGACGGCTTGCCCATCACTCCGCTGCCCCTGATCGTGCCCGAACCGCGCCAGCCGCCGGGGCCCGATGCGCCAGCGACGCCCGTGCCGCCAGGGGGTGGCTCCCATCAGCCTGACGTTGATCCCTTCACGGCTGTTTTGCAGCAGTTGCTGGGCAAGGGGAACTGAGGCGGCAAAGAAAAGGCCGGGGAAATCCCCGGCCTGCAACCCTGTCTTATCGCCTGCTTAAGTCATGTTCAGCGCGGCGACCAGCTTGTCGATGTCGCCACCGTTCTTGTCCAAGATCGCGCCGATTTCGGTACGCTCTGACGCCAGCATGTTGACGCCTTCGATGATAATGTTGAAAAACAGATTGCGCCCCGACTTGTCGCCGACCCACCAGCGCAGATCAAACGGCGCCTCGCCCTGTAAGGTCGCGGTCGAGATGACCTCGTAATAGCTTTTGTAAGGACGCGCGTCGGTCACTTCGATCTTGCCGCCGATGAATTCGCGGAAGCGGCGGCCATATTTGCGGCTGATATAGCCCTGATAGGCCTTGGTGAACGCCGCCATCTGGCCCGCACTGGCCTGCTTAGACGCAGGCCCAAGGGCTGACCGCGCGATGGTGGCCACATCGGCATAGGTGACAAAAATCTGCTCAAAGTCGCCAAACATCGCCTGTTCGGATTTGCCAGAGTTGATGGTTGCGTTGATGTCGGCGATCAACTTGTCCACCAGTTGGCGGGCCTGATCGACGGTCAAGGCGCGCACCGGCAAGGCAAAGGCCAGAAATCCCGCACCCGAGGCAAGGCCCGCACCAAAGGCACGGCGCGTCAGGGTCATCGCGGTGGTGTCGGTTTTAATGCGCATAGGGGTCCTCGAATTCTGAATCGGCGGTGGTTTGACCCAGATTGTGGCGGCGGTTCTCAAGATACAAGAGCCGCGCTTGGGCGTAACCATCGGCGCTGTCATATAGGATCGAATCAACGGTTTCGGAATAGCGGCCACGATCGCCGATACGGGCCGCTACTTGGGCAAGGGTGCTGACCCAGCGCTTGTTTTTGGGGATGAACAGGCGGGTCGGGTCGAAGACAAGATCTACCGCGGTGCCCACAGCGTCGCGTTGGGTTGACGGGCCGTAGAACGGCAGTTCCAAATAGGCGCCTTCGGCCAGACCCCAAACGCTCAGGGTTTCGCCGAAGTCTGTGTCTTTGGCGGCGGCCCCCATCTGAGAGGCAGGGTCCAACACCCCCCCGATCCCGATGGTAGAGTTGACGGCAAAGCGCAGCGTGTTTTGCAAGGCTGGGCCAACCTTGGCCTGCAGCAGGTCATTGACCACCATTCCGGGCAGATCAAGGTTGCCCGCAAAGTTGCTGACCCCCTGCACCACCGGTTCGGGCAAAATGCGTGTGGCCCTATTGGCCAAGGGCCGCACAACATACGTGTCGAGCTTTAAGTTCAGCTCATGAGTGGCGCGATTTTGCTTCTCAAAAGGGTCGTCGATGCCCTGCGGGACTATGGCAGGCCCACATGCCGAGAGACTCAAGGCCACAAGGGCCGCGAGCATGGGGGATTTTTGCCAGCTTAGGCTGAGGGGGCGCAGATAAATCGTCATTTGGGTCAGGACATTCCAAATTCGTTGGCAAGTCTTTTACTTTTGTCCTTCAAGCCATATGTTGCTCGCCAAGACAAGACAACGGGCAAACACTTTGCCCGGACCTGCCCAGTAATTTATCTTAAAGCTTGCCCGTCTGTAAGGAAGATACGCATGGCGCCCATCGAATTCAAGCGCGGCCGCGACGAGTTGGACGCAACGCGTCGCGATCTGCGCGGCCTTTTGTTTGCAGCATTTTTCTTTTCGATTTTCGTCAATCTATTGATGCTGACCGGACCGCTGTACATGCTGCAGGTCTATGACCGTGTGCTCGGCAGCCGGTCAGAGCCCACACTTTGGGCCTTGTCGGCCCTGATGGCGGTTTTGTATCTTGCCATGGGTGTGCTTGATTATGCGCGCGGCCGAATCATGGCGCGCATCGGTGCGCGCATGCAGCACAAGTTAGACCGCAGGGTCTTTGCCGCCGCCATGAAGCGCATGGCCCTGTCGCCCACCGACCCTGCAGCGCTTTCCGCTCAGCGTGACCTTGAAGCGGTGCAGCGGCTTTGGGCTTCGCCTGTGTTGATCGCGCTGTTTGACATTCCTTGGGCCCCAATGTTTTTGGTGGCGATATTCGTGTTTCACCCTTTGCTCGGCTGGCTGTCGGTGGCAGGCGGTGTGATTTTGATTGTTGTGACCGTCTTGAACCAAGCCATGACCAAGGCGCCGCTGCAAAAAGCAAATGCCTCGACGCTGCGCGGCGAGCAACTGTCGGACGGGATCAAGCAAGAGGCAGAGGTGGTGCAAGCCTTGGGCATGACCAATGCGGCCTTTGACCGCTGGCAAGTGGCGCGCCGCGCAGGGCTGGAACAAAGCCTCATTGCGACCGATTTGGGTGGGGTATTTGGCACGATTTCCAAAGTCTTTCGTCAGTTTTTGCAATCGGCGATGTTGGGGGCGGGGGCCTATCTGGTTTTGAAC
>JBAXLX010000211.1:0-6174 GCA_037134595.1 Pseudomonadota bacterium | reverse complement strand
ACACACACGCACACACACACACGCACACACACACACACACACACACACACACACAGTCACACACACACAGTCACACACACGCACTCACACACACACACTCACACACACACGCGCACACACACCGGGCGGTACCAGGTCGCGTTCCGTGACAGCCAGAATGACGAAATGCCGCTCGCCGTCCGCAAACCGCTGATCCGGTCGCGGCCGCTGGGGTGATCCCACCACCGCCCCGCGCACCGTGATGCGGTAGGGCACCTTGGCCAGCGTCACCTCTACCCCCGCCGCATCACTGCCAGCGCCGGGTACCACCTCGCCCCACAGCACGCCTTCCGACACCCAGGTCAGCGCAAAGCCCCCGGCCCCATCCGCCACCCGTGTCGGCGTTTGCAGCACCAAACGCCGGTTCAAATGCACCGTCATGCCGCCCCCCCGCCCAAAACCCGCACCGTGCGCCAGCGTTCGATCAACGCCTGCACCGGCGCGGGCAGACCGACTGAGACCGCGCCAAATTCATTGCGCTGCTCGTAATACTGCCCCGCCAGAAGCAACACCGCCTGTTGCAAATCCGCCGGCACTTCGGCCCAAACCGCACCAAAGCCTGCGTCAAACACAATCTCGACACGGCCATCATTGGGCACATTGGGCAACAAGCACCCCAACCCCGCCAGCTTGGGCCGCTGAAAATCCGCCACCAGACGATAGGCAGAGCTGCTCACCACACTCGCGGCCCCTGTCGCCGACACCAGCGTCACACTGACAATCGCAGCCACTGGCGCTACGGGCAAAGCCTGCTCGGACCCGTCGCGCCACGCCTCTAGCACCAGCTTGAAACGGCGCTGCAAAATCGCCTTACCCGTGCGCCCCTCAATCGCTGCAAGGGCCGCACGCAGGTAGCTTGCCAGCAACCCATCCTGCATCGCGCCATCCGAAAAGCCCGTCCCCAGCCGCAAATGGTCTTTCAACGCCTGCACCGGCAGAACCGCCAAAGCCACCGCGCTTACTTCGGTCAACATCATGGTCTTCTCCCAATCTCCGCCGCAAAAACACGCGCGGGCCGCAAGACCCGCGCGCCGTGGCCGCTTTAGGAAACCGCAACCTTCAAAAGCTTGATCGCCGCGAAATCGGTAATGTCCCCGCCCACGCGCTTAGAGGCGTAAAACAGCACATTGGGCTTGGCCGAGAAGGGGTCGCGCAGAATGCGCAGGTCAGGGCGCTCGGCAATCGTATAGCCGGCCGAGAAGTCGCCAAAGGCGATGGGATAGGCATTGGCCGCCACATCCGGCATGTCTTCCGACACCAGCACACGGTAGCCCATCAGCGTGGCAGGCTGCCCCGCCGTCACCGAATCCGTCCAAAGGAAACGGCCCACCGTATCCTTGAACTTCCGCACCGCCCCCGCCGTTTTGGAATTCATCACGAACGTCGCATTGGCGCGGTAATCCGCCGCCAGCGCGTAAACCAGCGACACAAGGCAATCCAACGGATTGGTGGTAGAAAAATCCGCCGCAGCCCCCGTGGCCATATACCCCAGATTGCCCCAGGTCCAAGACGCATTGGCCACCTTGGCGGGCAGCAGAATGCCCTTGGGCTGATCGACCCCCGTCCCGTTGATAAAGGCCGCAGCCTCAGCGCGAATAAAGCGGGTGGCGATCTTCTGGCTCAACCAGCTTTCCACATCAAAGGCCGCATCATCCAGCAAGCGCTGGCTGGCCTTGGGCATCGCCGACAGGTCATTGAGCTTGATCGAGATGCGGTTGACGTTCGGTGTTGCGGTTTCCGCCATGGCCGAGGTTTCCGACTGCCACCCCGATCCCACATCGGTATTGTCCACGATCACATCATAGGTCGTGGCATCCACCTCCACCACATTGGCCAAAGCCCGCAACGAGGCCGTGGTCGACAGCATCGAGCGGATCGTATCCGCCATCTGCGGGTTGACCAAAAAGCCGCCATCCGCCGAAACAGCGGTCGACATGGCCTTGCCCTCCAGCGTCAGGCCGCGCAGCCCGTCATCATCGCCAGAGCGCAAATAGGCGGCCAGCGCCTTTTTGTGCGACAGGTCTTGCTCCACCGCCGTTGACAAGGCAGGGCGGGCATAGGTCATGGTTTTGCGGTCCAACATGGTCATTCGCTCTTCGTGTTGTTGAAATGAGTGTTTCACATCGTCCTGAAAGCCATTGAAAGCGTTCAGAAATCCTGCCATGGCCGATGTCGCCTCTGCCACAGCCTCCTTGGGCGCAAGGTGATCTTCCCCGGCCCGAGCCTTTGTCTCGGTCATTTCCTTCCCTCCTGATCTGCGTGAACTCTGCGGCCTAAGGGCGGCTTAACCCCGCGCCCAGTTGCGCCGCGCCGCCTCAAAAACCTGCGCCAAACTGCGCCAAACCTCATCGTCCGGCACGTCGCTCTTGGCGGCCACCCGCGCCTCGGGCAGCATGGGAAAGGTCACCAAAGACACTTCCCACAGCTCCACCTCGGTCAACAGCCGCAACCCTTTGCCATCGCGGTGCGCTTTGATCGTGCGGTAGCCGATCGACAACCCGTCAATCGCCCCCGCCGCCAGCAACGCCACCGCCTCGCGGCCCTTTTCCACTTCCGTCAGGATGCGGCCCTTGACATACAGGCCCGTGGCATCCTCGCGCACCTCATCCCACACGCCGATCGGCTGGGCCGGATCATGCTGCCACAGCATCTTGATCCCGCGCCCCGCCTTGCGCATCGCCGCCAAACTGGCACCGTAAGCGCCCTTTTGCACGGCGTCTCCGCCCTGATCCTTGGTGCCAAACAGGCTGGCATAGCCCGAAATCACCGTGCCATCCGTGACCTGCAACGCAGGCCCCTCGGCTTTGAAAAACTTGCGCTCCGGCGCGCCTGGAATGCTCCACATCTGATCCCTCATTTGGTTGCAGCCGTGATAATCGTCTCGGCCATCTGGCTCAGCAAAAAGGCCGCCACCCCGTAAACCCCGACCCAGATGCGCTTTTCCAACCGCTCCATCGCGGCGTCGATCTGGCCCAGACGAAATTCCAACCCCGTCCAACGCTCTTCGGCCACCCGCTCGCTGGCCTCCAACCGCAGCGCGGTGGCGTCAAACCCCTCGTATAAAAAGCGCGAGCCTTCGCCGCCTCGCCGCACCGTCATGCCGCAGGCCCCGGTTGCAGCCCCAACAAGGCGCGCTTTTCCTCAACACTCAGGAAGTCCGCCGCCCCCACCCGCGCCCAAAGCTGGTCGCGCTCACTGGCCAAGGCGGGCACCTGATCCAGATCAGGGCGCAGCTCGATCTGCTCGCCACTAAATCCCGACAACCACTGGCTTAAGGCCGCCGTCACCCGCGTGGCCAAGGGCAAAACCGTCAGGCGGAAAAAGGCGCGGTTGGCCTCTTGGTAATTGGCATAGGTCGCGTCGCCCGGTATCCCCATCAACATTGGCGGCACGCCAAAGGCGATGGCAATATCGCGCGCCGCCGCCTCCTTGGTCTTTTGAAACTCCATGTCAGACGGAGAGAACCCCATAGGCTTCCAATCCAGTCCCCCCTCCAGCAACATGGGCCGGCCCGCATTGCGCGCGCCTTGGTGATGGCTTTCAATCTCGCCCACCAAGCGCTCGTATTGCTCGGCACTCAGCGTGCCTTGCCCATCCGCACCCTTAAACACCATCGCCCCCGAAGGCCGCGCGGCATTGTCGAGCAGCGCCTTGGACCAACTCGCCGCCGACCCATGCACATCCAAAGCCACCGCCGCCGCATGCAGCGGCGACAGGCCGTAGTGGTCATCTTGCGGATGAAAGCTTTTGATATGGCAGATAGGCGAAGCCCCCTCGCCCAAAGCAAAACGGTGCGTGCGCCCGCCCACCACATAGTCATAAGCCACAGGCCACCCATCCGCCCCCGGCACCACATTCATCCGGTCCGACCGCAGCACATGCAACTCACCCGGCAATGCGCCCGCACCGGGCACGGCTTCGACATAGGCATTGCCCGTCAACAGCAAGAACCCGTAAATCGCCTCAAACAACTCCGCCCGCCCCTGCGCGCCATTGGGCCTGCGGATCAAATCCCACAAGGGATGCAGATCGTAACGCGCATTGGCATCGTGCAAAACCAAAGGCAAAGCCGCCGCCGCCTCCGAGATCAGCTTGACGGCGCGAAAGCCGACAGGATTGTTCAAAAACCCCGTCTTGATCAAACTCGTCGCATCACGCGGGCTCCACGCCACCCGCCCGGATGACCCCCAAGCCACCACCCGCCCCACGGCCGAGGCCTTTTTCTCCACCACCACCTCCGGCGCGCGCCGCAAGAAATCAAAGACCATCTTTGCCACTCCCTGTCCCATTCCGGCAAAACGCCACCGCCCGCCCAAAAGGGCAGCGGCCAAGGGCAGCCAGTCACGGCCCCCCCCTTTCATACTTGCTTAAATATCCCGGGGGGCGCGGGGGGCTGGCCCCCCGCTTTGCCCCTTCAAAGCCCGCGCACCTGTGGGCGCTTATAGGCCGCCGCCGCATCCAAGATCAGATCGGTCAAAGCCCAAACCAAGGCATCCAGCCGGTCCGGCGACCCCTTGCCGTGATAGCCCGCCCGCGTCATCAGACACATCTGGTCCTCCAGCTTGCCCAATCCGGGCACATGCGCCACCCGCCCCTGCTCGTACAAAGCCGCCACAGGTTCGGCGCGCAGATGCTTACCCCGCGTGGCTTGCACCTTGCGCAAGGCCACCAGCGGATCGATCTGGCGCACGACACTTTCCACCATATCGCCGCCTTGGTTGATTTCCACCACCATCCGGTCGGCCCCGTGCCGCTCCATCGCCGCCACCGCCGCCCGCGCCCATTGGTCCGGCGACGCGCCGGTGACCGAGGCATCCTCCAGCACCACCGCCCGCCAAGCCTGCGGCGGCCCTTCGGTAAAGGCCCCCACCACCACAATCCCGCAGGCATCCGACCCCTTGGTCCCCGTCACAGGCGGGTCCACCGCCACCACGATCCGGCCAAAGGGCGCAGCTGGAGGCGCGTCCAGCCGGAATGCATCAAGGGCAAGCCTCTGCCACAAAGACCCTTCCAGATCCTCCACCAACAGCCCGTCCAACTCCTGCAACCCCAATGACCGCCCCGCATAGCGCGCCGTCACCTCCTCAAGGAAGCTCTTGGCCAGATAGGCTTTATTGGCCGCCGTCGGCGCATGGGTGCTGACGGTCGAGGGGTTTTTCATAATCGCCTTCAACACCTCCACATTCTGCGGCGTAGTGGTGACAACCTGCTGCGGATTATCCCCCAGCCGCAGCGCAAATTGCAGCATGTCCCAGGTCTCTTGCCCCTTTTTCCACTTGGCCAGCTCATCCACCCAAGCCGCATCAAACTGCGGCCCGCGCAAACTGTCAGGGTCATGGGCCGAAAACACCTGCGCCACGGCCCCGTTGGGCCAAACCAACTGCTTGCGCCCTGCCTGCCACTCCGGCCTGCGATCCGGCGGCGAGCACGACAGGATCCCGCTCTCGCCAAAGATCATCACCTCGCGCACCTGATCGACCGTCTCGCCCACCAGTGCCACGCGTTTGGCACGGCCCGCATCGGCGGGCAAAGCCCCTTCAACCTGCGCGCGCACCCATTCCGCCCCCGCCCGAGTCTTCCCCGCCCCGCGCCCGCCCATAATCACCCAAGTTTTCCAAACCCCCTCTGGCGGCACTTGATGCGGCAGCGCCCAGAATTCGAACATCCACGGCAAGGCCAGCAAGGCATTCTCGCTCAACCCCGCCAAAAAGGCGTCAACCTGCCCCTGCGTCGCGGAGGCGAGCCAGCCTGCGCCCGATTTCAAGGCGTGCGGCGTCAAAGTCCAGCTCTCGGGTTCCGACAGTCCCGGCAACCTGTTTGCGGAGTTTATCAAAACGGCTCCTTTCCAACTGAACCAGTTCGAACGCGTCTTTCACATTGCGCGTCAAAGCCGGCGTGGCTTTGACCTCGTCCACCTGCCCCGCGCGGATCTTTTTCAGCACCCGCGCCAATTCCTCGGCCGCCTCGCGCAGCAGGCTTTCGGTCACCTCTGCCAGATCGACAGAGCCGTCATCTTCGGCCAAGTTTGCTATATTCATGCCTGCTCAACCCTGCCCCTCCGGTTGGCCGGGAAATGAAAAAGCGGCCACAGGTTGCCCTGCGCCGCTTACCCACCTCTTCCAGCATGTCCAAACC
>JBAXLX010000210.1:0-6185 GCA_037134595.1 Pseudomonadota bacterium | reverse complement strand
CCGATGGGCAAAGCGGGAAAATTGCAGGTCAGGGTCGCGCTTCATCGGGCTTTTGAAGCTGACAACCCCCGCCAAAAGCCGCCCGTCCACCTCGGGCAAGACCACATGCATCGCCAGATCGGCAGGTGACAGACCCCGCGCTGACCCCGCCCAATCCTTGCGCCGCGCGGTTGACAGCGCCACTTGGAACACAGGGCAGCCCATATCTAGCGGAGACGTACCATCTGCCCGCTTGGCCGAAAAGGCCGTGGCATTCACCACTGCCACAGGCTCGGCCGCGCGCAAAGCCTGCGCCACCCACTCCGCCGACGCGCCCTTAAGCGAGGGGGCGAACAGCCCAAAGGCGGCCAACCCCGCCCCCCGCAGCGCCGCAATCAGCGCATCAATCGGCGCGGTATCGGCGGCGGTCAGGTACGAGCGGTAAAACACCACCGCCACGCCACCGGCTTCGGGCGCATCCACCACGCCCTGCCCCGGTTCGTAAAACCCGCAATCGGGCACGCGCTTGTCACCCAGCACCGGCCCCGCATAAAGCCCCGCCGCCAGCGCCAGTTGCGCCAAGGCCGCTTGCGCCGCAACCGCCCCGCCGGCATCGCACAGCGCCTGCAAGCGCCGCAGGGTGGACACGGGCAAAGTTGACATCTGGTCTAACCGCGCATCTTCCCGCCCGTCGGCGGGCAGGATGGCCAGCGCGATGCCAGATTTGCGCGCAAGGTCGGCGAGTGAGGCGAGGCCATAGGGCCAATAGGCCTCTCCGCCAATCAAGCGCACCAGAATGGCTTTGGCCCCGAAAGCGGTGCGGTCGATATAGGTATCGACCGACACCGGATGGCGCAGCGCGATCAGGTTGCACAGGCGCAAGCTGGGCAAAGCCCCCTTCGCCCGCTGCCAGCCTGCGCCAAAGGCCCCAAGGTCGCTGTCGGAAAACGACAGCACCAGCATCTCCGCCGGGTCTTGTGCAGGATCGAACGGCGTGGCCGTCTCCTCTAGCCCATGACTTTCGCGGAAGACGACGTGCATCTTAGATCCCCAGCGTTTGGCGAATCGCGGCTTCGTCAAGGTCGCCTTGTTCGGCGATCACCACCAGATGCGAGCTGCGCGCCATTGTGCCCCAAGGCCGGTCAAACTGCGCGCGCACCCGTTCGCCCACGGCTTGCACCAGCAGACGCATCGGCTTGCCTTGCACGGCGACATAGCCTTTGACGCGCAGGATCTTTTTCTCGCGCGCAAGACGGGTGATGGCAGCGGTCAGGGCATCAACGCTTGCCACTTCGGGCAAGCTTATGACGAGCGAGTTGAAATCGTCATGCTCGTGCCCGTCCTCGCCGTCGTGGTGCGAGGGGCGGGCGAGCAGGTCATCTTCTGCCGCCGCATTCAGGCCCAAGATCAGGCGGGGGTCAATCACGCCTTCTGACAGGGTCAAGATCGGCAGATGGGGGCGGTTTTTCTCGGCGGCTTCGGCCTGCACCACGGCGCGGGCGGCAGCGATCCCCGCCTCACCCGCCAGATCGGCTTTGGTCAGCAAAACGATATCCGCACAGGCGATCTGGTCTTCAAACACCTCGCCCAAGGGCGTGTCATGCTCGCCCGCCGCAATCTGCGCCGGGGTCAATTCGCCCGCAAAATGGCCAGCGGCCACAGCCTCTGCATCGGCCAGCGTGATCACACCGTCCACCGTGATCAGCGAGCGGATGCCAGGCCAGTCAAAGGCTTTGAGCAACGGTTTGGGCAAAGCCAGACCCGAGGTTTCGATCAAGATGTGATCGGGCCGCTTGGGCAGGGCCAAAAGGGCTTCGATCGTGGGAATGAAATCTTCCGCCACCGTGCAGCAGATGCACCCGTTGGCCAGTTCGACGATGTTTTCAACGGGGCAATTGTCATCCGCGCAGGATTTAAGGATATCGCCGTCCACCCCGACCGTGCCAAATTCATTCACCAGCACCGCAAGCCGCTTGCCCTGCGGGTTGGCCATCAAATGCCGGATCAGCGTGGTTTTGCCAGCGCCCAGAAAGCCTGTGATGATCGTGACGGGGATTTTGGCAAGATCAGACATTTAAGCCTCCAACGGGGGGATACGGGCGATTGATTGTTTGCGAAAGATCGTCGGGCGTTCGCGCCATGGCACCAGCCCGTCATCGGTTTTGGCATAGGCCGCAGCGCCCGCGAGGATATCGGCGGCATTTTCGGCACTTAAGCGGCCATAAACATAGCCCCAAGCGCCCGGTTTTGACAGGCACACCGCTGCACCTGTGTTGCAGGCAGACAGGCATTCAATGGGCAAGACCTGCACGCCGTCGGGGGCTGGCATAGCCGTCAGGGCGGCAAAAAGACGCGCGCCTTCGCAAGCCTCGCCCTCGGTCACGGGCAGGCCGGCTTTGCAGGTGGTGCAGATATGCAGTCTTGCGGTCATCGTCCTCCCAAGGGGAAATGCCGCGAAATGGGGGGAAGGCCCCCCCAACTCGCCACGGCACACCCCGTCCGTCAAAGTTCGTGGCGCTGGCAGGTCTCCCGGCTTGCGAAGCTGGGGTTGCCCCCCGGTCAGCCCCCTTCCCGGTTGCCCAGTGGGTGTGGCTGACCTCTTCGGTCACGGTCGCGGGGGCGGCTGCATCCCAGGCTTTCGCCTGTCGCATTCCCTTTTAGCCTGTCGTAAGACAAGCACCAGTGCGCCCTTACCTGTGGCAGCATGGGCCTCTCACGTCAAGGACACCCTCCGCCATGTCATCTGCGAAAACCGACACCGATCTCGAAAGTGCTTCCAACCCCGATGCGCGCCACAATGCCAAGATGGCCAAGAAAAAGGCCGCGCGCGATAAGATCATGGCCGGTAAGGCGGGCGATCACGGGCTGATCATTGTGCATACCGGCACGGGCAAGGGCAAATCGTCCTCGGGCTTCGGGATGATACTGCGCTGCGTGGCGCATGAGATGCCCTGTGCCGTGGTGCAGTTCATCAAAGGCGCGTGGGATACGGGCGAGCGGCGTCTTTTGACCGAAAACTTCGCCGATCTGTGCGAGTTTCACGCCATGGGCGAGGGGTTCACCTGGGAAACCCAAGACCGCGCCCGCGACATCGCCGCCGCCCAAGCCGGTTGGGCCAAAGCCAAAGAGCTGATCCGCGACCCCGACATCCGCTTTGTGCTGCTGGACGAAATCGTCATCGCCATGCGCTACGATTATATCGACGTGGCCGAGGTTGTGGCGTTCCTTAAAGCCGAAAAGCCACCCCTGACCCATGTCTGCCTGACAGGGCGCGGCGCGAGCGAGGCGTTGATCGAAGCCGCCGATCTGGTGACCGAAATGACGCTGGTCAAACACCCGTTCCGCTCGGGCATCAAAGCCCAGCCGGGGGTCGAGTTTTGAAGCTGGTCGCATGGGATTTTGACGGCGTGCTGAACAAGGGCCATCAGGGCGGCTTTGACGACTGGCAGCGCAGCTTTGAGGCGGATTTGGGCGTTTCTGCCGCCGTGTTCACCGATTTCATCTTTGGGTCGGGCCAGTTCAACGCCGTTCTAACAGGGGCGCGCGACCTGTTAGACCTGCTCACCGACTACACCACCACCCACGCCGTCCCCCATGCGCCCGAAGCCGTGCTGGACTATTGGCTGAGCAAAGACGCCCATGCCGATGACGAGGTGATAGGCTGGCTTGACGCCTGCCCCCTGCCCGGTGTGATCGCCACCAACAACGAACGCCACCGTGCGGCCTATATGTGGGACAAGATGGGGTTTTCGCGGCGCATGCAGCATATCTTCGCCTCTGGCCCTTTGGGGGTGAAAAAGCCCGACGGGGCGTTTTTCGCCGCGATTGAAGTGTGGAGCGGGTTTGATCCGGCCGAGATTTTGCTGGTCGATGATGCCGAAAAGAACATTCAAGCGGCACAAGCGCGGGGGTGGCAGACCTTTCATTTCACCGATGCCACGCGCCAAGCCTTGCCCGCCGTTCTGGGGATCGTCCATTGAAAGCCATCATGATCCAAGGCGCGGGCTCGAACGTCGGCAAGTCGCTTATCGTGGCGGGCCTGTGTCGGGCCTTCAAACTGCGCGGGCTGAATGTGGCCCCGTTCAAGCCGCAAAACATGTCCAACAACGCCGCCGTGACGGTGGATGGTGGCGAGATTGGCCGCGCGCAGGCGCTGCAGGCGCTGGCCTGCGGGCTGGAACCGCATACCGATATGAACCCCGTGCTTTTGAAGCCCGAATCCGAGGTGGGAAGCCAAGTCATCGTGCAGGGCAAGCGCGTGGCCACGGTGAAGGCGCGCAATTATGCGCGGCTGAAGCCAAGCCTGATGGCCCCCGTTTTAGACAGCTTTCACAGGCTGGCCGCGCAGTATGATCTGGTCGTGGTCGAAGGTGCAGGCTCTCCGGCCGAGGTGAACTTACGCGCGGGCGATATCGCCAATATGGGCTTTGCCGCCGCCGCCGAGGTGCCAGTGGTGCTTGTGGGCGATATTGATCGCGGCGGGGTGATTGCGCAGATGGTGGGCACCAAAGCCGTGCTTGACCCCGCGGACGAGGCGCGGATCAAAGGCTTTATCATCAACAAATTTCGCGGCGACCCCAGCCTGTTTGACGATGGCTACCGCATGATCGAGGCGCAAACCGGCTGGCAAGGCTTGGGCGTTCTGCCCTATTTCCCCCAAGCGTGGCGGCTGCCTGCCGAAGACGCTTTGGACATTGCGCAAAGCACCGGATCAGGCGTGAAAATCGCCTGCCTTCACCTGTCGCGCATCGCCAATTTCGACGATCTGGACCCGCTGAAATCAGAACCGGGCGTGCAGGTGGTGATGGTGGGCGCAGGCCAAGCCATTCCTGGTGATTGCGCTTTGGTCATCATCCCGGGCAGTAAATCCACCCGCGGCGATCTGGCCTATCTGCGCGCCCAAGGCTGGGACATTGACCTTGCCGCCCACCATCGGCGCGGCGGGCGGATCTTGGGCATTTGCGGCGGCTATCAGATGCTGGGCCAGAGCGTGGCCGACCCTGACGGGATCGAAGGGCCTGCAGGTGTGACGCAAGGCTTGGGCCTGTTGGACATCGCCACGACCATGACGCAAGACAAACGCCTGACGCGCACGCAGGCGGTGCATGCAGCCACAGGCCAAGCGATTGAGGCTTACGAAATCCACATCGGCCGCTCTGACGGCCCCGCCCGCGCCACCCCCTTTGCGACGGTTCAAGGCCATGCCGAAGGGGCCGTCTCGCCCGATGGCTTGGTGATGGGCAGCTATCTGCACGGCATGTTTTCCAGCGACGCCTTTCGCGCAGCCTTTTTGCAAAGCTTGGGCGTGGTAAGCGCGCTGCGCAATCATGGCGCGGAAGTTGAGGAGACTTTGAACCACCTCGCCGCCCATATCGAAGCCCATCTGGATGTGGCGGGCCTTTTGGCCTTAGCCCTGCGCTAGGGCCACCATCCGCGCCCATTCGGCCTCGTCTCCCGGCAGGCCAAGCCTGATCCAGCTTTGGGAATAGGGGAAAATCCGGCTCCAGATATGGGCGCGGGCAAGGTGGTCTTGGGCCTGTTGCGCATCGGGCGTGTCATACAGGCGAAACAGCGGTGTGCCGCCAAGGGGGTTCCAGCCGAGTTGGGTGCAAATTTCATCCATCCGCGCCACCTCGCCCGCAAGGCGAGTGCAGGTGGTTTCAGCCCAAGCCCTGTCGTGCAGGGCAAGGGTTGCCACTTCGATCGCGGGGCCGGATACGGGCCACGGGCCGGACAGGTCTTTGAGGCGAGCGATGTCCTCAGCCGCGCCCAAGGCAAAGCCCAAGCGCAGCCCCGCCAAGCCGTAGAACTTGCCAAACGAGCGCAGCACCAGCAGCCCCGCTTGCCCTGCGGCATCGGCCAGCGATTGGTCAGGCATCGGGTCGGCAAAGCTTTCGTCGACCACCAACAGCCCGACCTGACCGACCATACCCCGCAGCGCCTTGCGCGTCCAATGCCGTCCGTCGGGGTTGTTGGGGTTCACCACAATGCCGATATCGGCCCCGCACAAAGCCCCAAGATCGCCGACCTCTTCCACTTGCCACCCGCAGGCCCGCAAGGTGGCGGCATGTTCGTTATAGGTCGGCCCCACCACGCGCGCCAAACCCGTGGGCCGCAGCAGCGGCACCAGTTGGATCGCCGCCTGCGCGCCCGACAGGGCCACCATCGGGGCCGAGGTGCCGTAAGCTAAAGCCGCCGCCCTCAGC
>JBAXLX010000209.1:0-6200 GCA_037134595.1 Pseudomonadota bacterium | reverse complement strand
CCGTGTGACACGGGGGGATGGGCCAAGGGTTAGACCCTGTGGCCCATCCCATTTCGCGCAAAAGCGGCGCATCGGCGGGCCACGTACCCCTTGACCCTCCAGCCCCTCTCTACTATTTCCTAAGATGTGACGCGGGCGTTGTGTAATGGTAAGACCTTAGCCTTCCAAGCTAAAGACACGGGTTCGATTCCCGTCGCCCGCTCCAAGACCTTCGAAAGCGTGGTTCTTCTCAAGGGGTGAACCGCACGAGAAGCGCACAAAATGCCCAGGCAAGCGACACGTCAGCACAGTCCCGCTCGCGCCGGACGGCTTGAGTACACCCGTCGTCTTCCGGCTTAAGTCAAGGACATCTTCGGTGATGTCATCCGAATGCGGATCGACGCGCCAAAAGCCGCCAAAGCCATGTTCAAGCCGCGCGATGCGACAGAGCAGACAGTTAGGGTTCCCAAGCTGCGCGCGTCAACGCGCTCAACGATGCCACACCCTCAAAGACTGCAACGCTGTCAAACGTTGGTGAAGACTTGTCGCGGTGAAGGGCATCCAGCACAGCCCGACAGGAGGCTCGGAACGTCGTCCGTAAACGACTCGCAACGGGCAATGGGACCACAACCCTCACAAGGCCCATGAATTGCCTGACAGCGGTCTTCCTCTGGGGTTTTGCTGAGTATGAGGCCGGCCGCACCCCACCGCATCACCATCCCCCACCCTACTCAAGGGGATGTGATCATTCTGGACAATCTTTCGTTATACAAAAGCCACAAAGCGGACGAATTGATGCGAGAGTTCGGCGCGTGGGTTTTGGTCCTGCCGCCCCATTCCCCCACCTTGAACCGCATCGAAATGGTCTTCGCAAAGATAAGGTCTCTCATCCGACGCGCCGCCGCACGACCATCCGACGCTCTTTGGCAAGCCGTGGGCCATCTCTGCGACCTATTTACCCAAAAAAAGTTCTCCCCCGTCTTGAAGGCCGCAGGATATGACGCCGTTTAACCGTGACACGCTTTCATCAGATCGTCCAAGCCCGCCAAAATGACGGCCCGCGCCTGGGTGGCATGGCTTGATAAGGCCTGCAGCGGACCGATCTGCCCGGATGCTGCCAAGTCTTCCACATGCTGCAATTCCCCTACCAGCTCTGCCAGCGCGAAGTTGCCCGCAGCGCCTTTTAAGCTGTGAGCGGCTGTGTAGACCCCGCGCGCATCGCGGGCCTCGGCGGCGTGTTCAAGCGTGGACATCTGGTCTGCCAAGGTCGCCAAGAACAGGCGGGCAAGGCTGCTGGCCTTTGCCGGGCCAAGGTCACGGACCAGATCGTCCAAGGGGGCAGGGCGCGGCACGGCTTTGGGTGCGCTGCGCTGCGTGCTGCGCGCTAAGGCTTGGGCCAAGCGCTCAGGGGCCACGGGTTTGGCCACAAAATCATCCATCCCCGCCGCCAGTTGGGCAGCTATGTCTTGGGTCAGCACATGGGCAGAAATGCCGATGACGGGCAGCTTGGCAACCTGTGGGTTCTGGTCGGCGCGTATGATCCTTGTCGCCTCCCATCCCGTCATGGCGGGCAGGTTCACATCCATCAAGACAGCGTCAAAGGGCTGGGTCGCCACCAGCACCAGCGCCGCTTCCGCCGTGCCCACATGAACCGCGACATGGCCCAGTTGTTCCAGATAGCTTTGTGTCACCATCTGGTTGATCGGATTATCCTCGACCACCAAAACCCGTAGGCTTGGGCCAAGGGGAACCTCTGCCGTCTTGGGCGCCAACAGCGCCGCATCGGCCAAGGCCAAAGGCACGGCCAATGTAAAGGCGGTGCGCCCCGGCGCGCTGTCGACCTTTATCGTACCGCGCATCAGTTGTGCGAACTTGGCCGAGATCGCCAGCCCCAACCCCGTGCCGCCATAACGCCGCCCGATTTGGGCGTCTTCTTGTTCAAAAGCTTCAAAAATCCGCGCTTGGGCTTGAGGATGAATGCCGCGCCCCGTATCGGTCACCGTGAAGGCATAGATGCCGCCTGCCATCGCCCGCACCCGCAGACTGACCTCGCCCTGATCGGTGAACTTGACTGCGTTCGACAGCAGGTTGAACAGAATCTGGCGCAGTTTTGCCATATCGCCCAGCAGGGCAGGGGGCAGAGTTCCTGTGTCCAACGTCAGTTTCAATCCCTTTTCCGCCGCGCTGGCCTGCATCAAAACCGCCACCATGCCGACCAACTGCGCCGGATCAAACACCACAGGGCTTTCGCGCATCCCACCGATTTCAATTTTAGAATAATCAAGCAGGTCATTCAGAATCGTCATCAACCCTTCACCCGAGGTTTCTGCCGCTTTCAGATAGGCTTGCTGCCGCTGCGTCAAACGGTCGCGCGATAGGCTGCGGATCATGCCCAAAACCCCGTTCATCGGGGTGCGGATTTCGTGGCTCATCATCGCCAGAAATTCAGACTTTGCCCGGTCGGCGGCTTCGGCCTTGGTGCGGGCCACATCATGGGCCGTCACTTCAGCGCGCAGGGTTTCGGTTTGCTCGGCCACCAAGCGCTGCAATTCGCTGCGGTGCATGCGCAATTCATCCAGCGTGCGGGACTTTTCTTCCTCCAGCGCGATTTTTGCGATGGCTTGGGCGCGAAAGACCTGAAACGCACGCTCCATCCGCGTGATCTCGTCGCGGCCTGTCGGGTCGACTTGACTATCCAGCTTGCCATCGGCCAAATTGCCCATCCATCCGGAAAGCCGGTCGATGCGACGAATGATGTTGCCCTGAATGTAAAACCATAAGACTGCCAGCGAGATGGCCAACACCACCACGGCCGCCCAGCCGTAAGCCAGCTGCGTGGCGCGAATTTCGCCTGTCGCCTGGGCCCCGGCCGCACTGGCGCGGTCTTGCGCGATATTGGCCAAACTTGCGGCCTGATCGTCTAAGGCTTTGGCCGAGCGCTGCAAAGAGCCTTGCAATTGCGCGATCCGGCCTTGAATGGCCAAGATTTGTGCCGCCGTGGCGAACATCTTGGGCGCCCCACCGGGCCCATCATCCTGCCGCAGGACGGCCACCAAACCTTGGGCCTGCTCGGCGCGTTGCGGATCGCGAATTTCGCGGACCCGGCGCGAGATAATCTCCATCCGGCTGTCTAGTTGCGTTTTGAGCTCGGCCAACTCCTGTGGCGTGGTCAGGCCGGAAATGCGGTTCAGCAGCAATCCTACCTCGGCCGTGCGCGAGCGCAGTTCGGTCATTAAGCCCAGTTCGAACAGGTCAACTTCGATCAGCTTGTCCAAAGCATCGAGTCGGGCGTCGGGATGTTCGGCGTTGTCGTTCATCTCGTAGAGGTCCGATATCGTGGCCGATGTCGCCATTTCGGCATTGGCCACCAAAGTGTCAGCGACCCCAATCAGATCATCGGCGGCGGACAGGGCCAGTTTGAGATTCTGCGCCTCGGTCTGGGCGAGGGCGATGCGCTGGCGAACCAGCGCGTCCAGCACGCCGATGTCTTGCCGGATTTGCGCTACCGTGCGCACCAGACCCGTGGTGTCTTGTGTGTTTTGCGTGGCAAAGCCGTTCAGTCGTTTGGTCAGGGCATCGACTTGCAAGGTTAAAAAGGCGGTGTGTTTGACACGCTCGGCTTCTGTTGTGACGGTGGCAAGTTCGGGGGCCACGGCCACGATGCGCGCGGTTTCTTCAGCGTAGCCGCGGACCTCGGCAATGGCGGGGATGGTTTCGTTGATCACATGGTCCAGATTGCGCGACACCTCGCCCAACTTAGCCCATCCAAACAGGCCGGTGATCGCGGGCAGGCCCGCAATGATCAAGAAGGCCAACACCAATTTGCCGCCAAGGCTGGTAAATGGGTTGATGGGTGTCACCGCGCGACCTCTTGCTTGACCTTTGGCCCTTAACCGCCCAGCCTATACTGGGATGCGGCGTTAGAAAGGAAAATTATGGTCAGGCCAGTGACGCCGTTCAGTTTCGCCCTGGCGCTGGTTTGTGGCCCTGCTTGGGCTGATACTTGGGCGCTGGACGCGCGGAGCGTTCCGTTTGACTATTCCAGCCCCGCAATTGCCACCGATTACACCCCTTTGGACAAGGCCGCGCACAAGTGGCGAATTTGCGTGGCTTATCCGCATTTGAAAGACGCCTATTGGCTGGGGGTCAATTACGGCATGGTGCAAGAGGCCACCCAATTGGGCGTGGGCTTTCGTTTGGTAGAGGCGGGGGGCTATCCCAATCTGAACCGCCAGATTGATCAGGTCAAAGCCTGCGTGGCGCAAGGGGCAGATGCGCTGATTGTGGGAACGGTCTCGTTTGAAGGGCTGACCCCGACACTGGTTCAAATCGCCAAGACCATGCCGGTGATCGCCGCCGTCAACGACATTGCCGATGCGGGGATTACCGCAAAATCGGGCGTATCGTGGCGTGAAATGGGTCTGGCTGCCGCGCAAGTGATCGCCAAAAGCCATCCCAAAGGCAGTGCACCCGTGCGTTTGGCGTGGTTTCCCGGCACCAAGGGCGCGGGCTGGGTGAAGTTCGTTGAAGAGGGTTTCCGCGCTGGCCTGGCCGACAGTTCAGCGCAAATCGTCGTGGTGAAATACGGCGATACGGGGCGCGAGATTCAGTTGAATTTGGTTGAAGAGGTTTTGGATATCTACCCCGACATCGACTATTTGGTCGGCAGCGGTCCCATGGCCGAGGCCGCCGTCTCGATCCTGCGCGAGCGCGGTTTGTCCGACCGCATCGCAATTGTGTCAGATTACATGACCCCCGCTGTGCTGCGCGGCATCAAACGGGGCAAGATTTTGGCAGCGCCCGATGATTTTCCCGTCTTGCAGGGCAAACTCGCCATCGAACAAGCGGTGCGCGCCATTGAAGGCACCCTAACCCTGCGCCACGCAGGGCCTAGGATAAAGACCGTGGCGATGGATAATGTAAGCCTCTTCGACCAAAGCGGCACGGTCGCCCCAGCGAGTTTTATTCCGATTTTTGATATGGAATGACCCAAAGGCTGTAAGGCCATCAACGGGGCCGCTTTAATGGCAAACGAAACACGCTTTGCATTGGCAACCGGCCGGGCGGCCACACGGGCCAGATTTGCGGGGCTGCTGTTTTTTGTAGCACGCTGATCGGGTGTGGCATGACGCTAGGGCTTTTGCGCCGTCATGATTGCGCTGATCCGGTCGGTACTTGGTCCGACAGCGCCGGCACACAGACTGTCCTCACCGCCTGATCTGATTCAGGCCGATCCAACTAAAGGTATACATTTCAGCACAGGGTTGCGCGAAAATACTCCGAAGATGGAGTATCGCGCGATCAAAACAACTAAGGATAATAAATGGCATCATAAGACTAATTTAAAAACCGAAGGGCCGCCTTTAAATCTCCTAATAGATGTTGTAACAATTGCTGAGGTAGAAACTAAGAATCTACGAGCTAGCAACATCTCCATGAGGTTAATAAATGAAACTTTACACAGCTACGGCTCTTGTTTTGAGCCTCGCCCCACTTGTAGGTCAAGCTGAAGCGGAAGGTCTGGGGTCTTCCATCGGTTCGATCGCCGTTTCTTTGAGCGCGTCCTTCGGTGACAATGCGTCAGAAGTTGATGTCTACGGTGGTGACTCTCTTATTGGCTTCGCAGCGCCGACCTCTTTGTCGATTGCGGCAGCGGCTGGCGATTTGGCCGTCGCGACTTCGGTTGCGAATGATACCTCGTCCGGTGCAGCAGCCGGTGCGAACAGGATGGACGATGATGTTGTGCCCTACGGCTCGGTGTATTTGGGTGGTACGGGATCGTATGAGACTGTCGTTTCGTTCGGCAACCCGATTGATGATCTAAGCCTGTTCACCAATATTAAGGGTGCTACGGGCGATGTCGGCGCTACCGGTGCTACCGGCGCTACCGGCGATACTGGTGCTACCGGCGATACTGGTGCTACCGGTGCTACCGGCGATACTGGTGCTACTGGTGCTACCGGCGATACTGGTGCTACCGGCGATACTGGTGCTACCGGCGATACTGGTGCTACGGGCGATACTGGTGCTACGGGCGATACTGGTGCTAGTGGTGCTACTGGTGATACTGGTGCTACGGGGGATGCTGGAGATACGGGCGATCCTGGAGGAACGGGAGACACTGGTGAGACGGGCGAGACAGGGGTGACTGGCGATGCGGGTGGATACGGCAGGACAGGTACGACAGTGTGGGTAGGGCGTATGGGCGTGTTGGGGTGGTA
>JBAXLX010000208.1:0-6321 GCA_037134595.1 Pseudomonadota bacterium | reverse complement strand
AAAGGCCGTCTCGCCGGCAAGACTGTCGGGATGCACAAAGACCTTGCCCTGCGGGGCGGCGGGTTGGTCGGGCCAGATGGCATCCACCAGATTGTCTGCGGCGAGCAGGGTAACGCCCGATCCCTGCAAATCGGCTTGGATCTTTTCGATCTCCTCAGACGTATGCAGCCATGGGTCAAAACCGATCACACCCGTTGTGAGGGTCTGCAAAATCCAAGGGCCGGGTTTGACCTCGGGCCACGGCACGGGGGTGAAATGCGCCAGATCGACCTGTGATTTGACCTGCGTGCGGTAGCGCCCGTCGATGAAAACACCCGCACTCTGCGGCAAGACAATGCAAAAGCCAGCCGATCCGGTAAAACCCGTGACCCATTGCAGGCGTTCATCGCGGGCTGCGACATATTCGCCCTGATGGGCATCGGCGCGCGGGATCAGATAGCCTTGCAACCCCGCCTGCGCCAAGGCGCTGCGCAATAAGGCCAGACGCTGTGGCCCTTGCGCGGGAGAGGCGGGGCAGTCAAAAGTTTGAAACATCTCTTATCCTCGGCACGATTTTTCTGCGAAAAATCACTTCTCCACCCGTTGCAACGCCGATTTTTCGCAGAAAAATCGTGGGCTTAGGCCACCTTGCGCCCAAAAGCCCGCGCCCGCTTTTTCGCGTCCACCTCGAACAAGCCCGCCAATTGCTCGGTCATCGCACCGGCCAGTTGTTCGGCATCGGTGATCGTCACCGCGCGCTGATAATAGCGCGTCACGTCATGGCCGATGCCAATCGCGATCAGTTCCACCGCTTTGCGCCGTTCCACCATCGCAATCACATCGCGCAGGTGTTTTTCCAAAAAGTTCGCGGGGTTGACCGACAGGCTCGAATCATCCACCGGCGCGCCGTCTGAAATCACCATCAAGATCTTGCGCGCCTCGGGCCGCGCCAGCATGCGGCGGTGCGCCCATTCCAGCGCCTCGCCGTCGATGTTTTCTTTCAACAAGCCCTCTTTCATCATCAGCCCCAGATTGGGCCGCACCCTGCGCCACGGCGCATCGGCGTTTTTATAGATGATGTGGCGCAGATCGTTCAGCCGCCCCGGGCCGGGCGGACGGCCTGCCGCCAGCCATTTTTCGCGGCTTTGCCCACCCTTCCACGCCCGTGTGGTAAAGCCCAAAATCTCGACCTTGACCGAGCACCGCTCTAACGTGCGCGCCAGAACATCCGCACAGATCGCCGCAATCGAGATCGGACGACCCCGCATCGATCCGGAATTGTCCAAAAGCATCGTCACGCAGGTGTCGCGGAATTCGGTGTCTTTTTCCTGCTTAAACGACAAGGGCGTCGTCGGGTTTGCCACAACCCGCGCCAAACGGCCCGCATCCAGCGTGCCTTCTTCCAGATCAAACAACCAAGAGCGATTCTGCTGGGCCTGCAAACGGCGTTGCAGCTTGTTGGCAAGGCGCGAGACAGCGCCTTTCAGCGGTTCCAACTGCTGGTCCAGATAGGCGCGCAGGCGTTCCAGTTCGGCGGGTTCGGCCAGTTCTTCGGCTTTGATTTCTTCATCAAATTCCGTGGTATAGGCGGAATACAGCGGATCGGCTGCCGAATGTGGGGCAGGGGGCGGGGGTTCCAGCGGGGCCTCGCCGTCGGGAAGCTCGGCCTCTTCGCCTTGATCAAGGTCAGAGGTTTCCTCCATCGTGACTTCGGCTTGTGAGTCGTCAGGCTCGTCTTCTTGCGATTGATCGGGAGAGGCGTCTGACTCTTCGCTCTCTTGCTGTTCGGATCCGGTTTCTTCGGGCGTGTCTTCGCGGTCTTCTTCGCCTGTGTCGTCTTGGTTGTCGTTTTGATCGGGATCGTCGCCCAACTGGTCGCCGTAGCCCAGATCGGCGATCACTTTGCGCGCCAGACGCGCAAAGCCCTGTTGGTCGGCCAGAACCTCGTCAAGATTGCTTAGGGTGCCTGCGGCTTGCTCTTCGATAAAGCCGCGCCACAGGTTCATCACATGCTGCGCGCCTTTGGGCAGGTCGCGGCCTGTCGCCAGATGGCGCACCAGATAGCCTGCGGCCACCGGCAAGGGTGCTTCCGAGGCGGCGGCGATTTGCGAATAGCCTTTGCGGTCCGCCTCATGCCCGATTTTGGCATCAATGTTGGTGGCGGTGCCGGGCATAGCGCGGGCCCCCACGGCCTCGCAGCGCGCGGTTTCCATCGCATCATAGATTTCGCGCGCCAAGGCACCTGTGGGGGCGTATTTGGCCGCCGTCGCTTCGTTATGGTATTTGCGTTTCAACGCAAAGGCATCCGCCGTGCCGCGGGCCAAGAGCACCTCGTCCTTGGTCATGCGGCGGGAGACTTGCGGCAGGCGCACGCCTTCCTTGTTCATGCCCGACGGGTCGACCGAATAGGTCACCGTCATTTCAGGATCATCGGCCATGGTGCGCGTCGCATCGGCGAGCGCCTTTTTGAACGGATCAGCGGGGTTGTCGAGAGGTTTGCTCATACTGGCAATCTGGCATTGCGGGCGGGTAAGGGCAAGGTGGGGCAGGGCGCAGCGGGGCTTGGCGGCTGACTTTTTCCGCGCGGTGTTGGGTGCAACCGCGCACAGTATGGGCGCGTTTGTGCCGAATTGTGCATTCAAGGCAAAAAGAGCAAATTCTGTGCATCTTGTCACCCTGTTGAAAGGAAAGTCCCATGTCCAAACCCAAAATCGCCCTGATCATCGGCTCGACCCGCAAGACCCGTTTTGCCGATATTCCCGCCCAGTGGATGCTGGCCCAAGCCCAACAGCGCGACGATATGACGGTCGAACTGGTTGACCTGCGCGACTTTGACCTGCCCCTGTTTGACGAAATGGCATCGAACATGTGGATGCCGTCGTCGGATGCCCGCGCTGTGGCGTGGCAGAAGAAGATCGCCGAATTTGACGGCTATATTTTCGTTGTGGCCGAATACAACCGCTCGATCACCGGTGCGCTGAAGAACGCTTTGGATCAGGCCTATGTCGATTGGAACCGCAAGCCGATGACGGCCATCGCATATGGCGCGGCCGGCGGCACCCGCGCTTTAGAGCATCTGCGCACCATCGCGGTGGAACTGCAAATGGCCCCCACCCGCAACGCTGTGCATCTGGGCATGGGCGATTTCTTCAAGGTTCACCCCGGCATGGGCGGATCGGGCAAGATGGCGGATGTTGAAGCGAATTTGCTGCCCTCGGCCAAGGCGTCTTTGGATGATCTGGTCTGGTGGGCCAATGCGCTGAAAGCCGCGCGGGTCTGATCGGGCGTTAAGACACCGACAGGGGCCGCTGCGGCGGCCCCTTTGTTATATTACGCGCTTAAGAGCGCGCGTTGCCTTGGCACTGCGGCCAGATCGCTGGATCGGCCCTTAGAATAGCTGGAATAGGGCCAAAGCTCTGGCGCGCTGACCAAACCGTGCCGCACCGGATTTTGTGCACAATGCTGGATCGCAAGGTGCAACTCGTCGCGGCTGCGAATCGCATGTTCGCGAAAGCGGCGCTGCCAGATCGGGGTGTCGCGGGTGGGAATGGCTTGGGCAAAGCGGGTCTTGATCCGTCGCCAGCGTTCGGCATACCAAACCCCGCCCTCAGGCTCTGTCCAGACCGCGTGCAGGTGATCGGGCAGAACCACCATGGCATGGCAGGTAACAGGAAATTCCTGCACCGCCCTAGCATAGGCGTAGCGCAGGCTTTCGATATGGTCGGTCAAAAGGCGGCTGCCTTGGTCCTCTACCCTGAGGGTGAAGAAATAGGTCGCTCCGGGGATGATAAGGCGCTGCGGCTGGGTCATGCCGCCAGTTTGGCTCAAGGACGGTTAAGGAAAGGTTGACGCCAGAGCGCGCGGTGCAAAGATTTGAGTATTTGGGCCAAGATGAAGGGGCAGGGTTTTAGAGGGCCACCGTGTCGTGTTCCATGAACTGCGCCACTTCAGGAATCCAGCGCTTTTCGACAAATTCCACATGGGCGGGGTGGACGTTATAGGCCGCATAGGCTGCGGCATCGGCGAAAGTCATCGACACGGCAAAGCCGAAATCGTTCTTGGGGCTGACCTCGCGGGCGATTTGAAAATCGCCCACGCCGTTAATCGCCGCAAGATCGGCCAAGGCGCCCAGAAAACTAGCCTCCGCCGCCGAGCCTGCCGGATGGACCAGCCGAAAGATCGCCGCGTGGCGGATCATTTCATCGCCATCGACACAGCACTTTCCGGCAATTCCTCGCCAAAGCAGCGCTGGAAGAATTCCGCGACCGTCTGGCGTTCCAGCTCGTCACATTTGTTCAGGAACGACAGGCGGAAGGCATAGCCCACATTGCGGAAAATCTCGGCGTTTTGCGCCCAGTTCAGCACGGTGCGCGGCGACATCACGGTCGACAGATCGCCGTTCATAAAGGCGGTGCGCGTCAGATCGGCGACTGTGACCATCTGGTTGATCGTTTTGCGGCCCTTATCGGTGTTGTAATGCGGCGATTTGGCCAGAACGATGGCGGCTTCGGCATCGTGGCTTAGGTAATTCAGCGTGGCCACCAGCGACCAGCGGTCCATCTGGGCTTGGTTGATCTGCTGGGTGCCGTGGTACAGCCCCGTCGTATCACCCAAGCCCACGGTGTTGGCCGTGGCAAACAGGCGGAAATAGGGGCTGGGGGTGATGATCTCGTTCTGGTCCAACAGCGTCAGCTTGCCATCATGCTCCAGCACGCGCTGGATGACAAACATCACATCGGCACGGCCTGCGTCATATTCGTCAAACACAATCGCCACATTATTACGCAGCGCCCACGGCAGGATGCCTTCGTGAAATTCGGTGACCTGTTTGCCGTCGCGCAGTTTGATGGCGTCTTTGCCGATCAGGTCGATGCGGCTGATATGGCTGTCAAGGTTGACGCGCACGCAGGGCCAGTTCAGGCGGGCGGCGACCTGTTCGATATGGGTCGATTTGCCCGTGCCGTGATAGCCTTGAATCATCACACGGCGGTTATAGGCAAAGCCTGCCAAGATCGCCAAGGTGGTGTCTGGGTCGAACTTGTAGGTCGCATCAACCTCGGGGACACGGTCGGTGCGGTCGGCAAAGCCCTTGACCTTCATGTCGGTATCAATGCCAAAGACCTCGCGGACAGAGATATCTTCGGTGGGTTTTACAGCGGTATCCAGCATCGTTTTCGGCCCAATTTGATTGCCCGCCCTGTGTGGCCCATAAGGCGCGGGCCTGCAAGAGCCAGCGGCGTCTTTGGCGCTCTCTCCGCCCAAGCCTTTACACCGGCAAAAGGCTTCGCTAGGCCTTGCGATGTCCATTTTTCACCTGCGTTTGGATGATACTATGACTCGCTTTGCCAATGCCGCCATATTTTATGCCAGCGATGGGTTCAGGCCCGATCAAAAAGGCATCAACGGCCGCAGGGTGGCGGGGGAAAGTTTCCTCAACGGGTTTCTCAAACACGCCAAGGTCGAGGAGTTTGTTTTCCTGACCAAGACCACGCGCGAGATCGAGGAAATCAAAGGCTTTTACCAGACGGCGCGCCCCACCAAGCGGATGCGCGTGGCGGGATTCTTAAAGCCGCAAGACATCGCACCGGTCGAGGTGGTCTATTACCCCGCCGCCAACATCGGGGCCGAGGCGTGGCGGCGGGCGAATTACGGCTCGGGCGCTTGGGCGCTATGCGGGTTGACTCATACCACATCCACACCTGCCATTATGCAGGGGTTTTTCGATCTGCGCATGGCGCCTGTGATGGAATGGGATGCGGTGATTTGCACCTCGCGCGCGGTGCAGGGATCGGTTGTCGCGCAGATGGATCTGATTGACGCTCATATCCGCCAGCGGTTTGGCACAGCACCCCCTGCGCGCCCGATGTTCCCCGTGATCCCCTTGGGGATTCATGCCGAGCAGTTTCGCCGCAATCCGGCGGCACGCGCCGCCTTGCGCGCCCAGTTGGGGGCGGCCGAGACGGATGTGGTGTTTTCCACCATCGCGCGCTTAAGCCCGCATGAAAAGTTTGACCCGCTTCCGATTTTCATCGCCATGCAGGCCGCTGTGGCAAAGCTGCCGGCGGGCGTGAAAATGCACGTTGTGATGTGCGGGCAGGTCCGCCACCCCTATGCGCGCAAGGTCTTTGAAGAGGGCGCTGCCCGCCTGATGCCGGATGTGGGCTTTTTGCTGCTGGACGGGGCCAAGCCTGAAACGCCCCAACAGGCTTTGTCGGGCGGGGATGTTTATCTGTTTATGATCGACAATATCCAAGAGGCTTTCGGCCTTGCTCCGGTCGAAGGCATGGCGGCGGGCTTGCCGGTTCTGGCCTCGGACTGGGATGGGCTGAAAGACACGGTCAG
>JBAXLX010000207.1:0-6352 GCA_037134595.1 Pseudomonadota bacterium | reverse complement strand
GATGTGGCGGGCGGGGGTTTGGGATCATCGGGTTCCCAGATGATTGCCGTTTGGTTGGCCCGCTTCACCATGTGGCGGTCGATGCAATTGGCCGAGACGTTGGTGGTGCCGTCTTCGTACCATTTGATCGAGACTTCGCCCAGTTTGAAGGTTGAATTCTTGACCTTGGTGAAAGGCTTGATCCAGTCAATCCGCCGCCCTTCGGCCGCCCAAAACGTGTCCGGATCCGCCATCGAGGCGTCATAACGCGCCACATAGCCCGCAGGCGTGACATTGGCCTGTGCGACAAACTCTGCGCTGGCGGTGTAAAGTGCCGGTGCACGATCGTCCATGGTATCCCCCCTAGGTCCGCCCCAAAGCCCCGTTTTGTCGGCCTTGGGACATGTCTTCCGATATGACGTTTAAAATCTATCTCAAATCTTGGCTTTGCGGAAAGCCAAAGTTGCGGTCATGTATGCCACCGCATACCGAATAGCAAACGCTGGTTTTTTGCCCCATTCATTACAAGGCAACCCATCGCGCGCGCAAGATAATTTTCCCGCAGGCTTCGCGCGCGACCGAATGTTTTGCGCCAAACGGGGTTCAAAAATGATCCCCTCGCGGTCAAGTCGCCGAATCAAGTGCGCCCAGCGTTTCAACATAACGCACCAAGGGCGGGGCGAGGCCGGCCTTTTCCAAGATGCGCCGCTGGGCGGGGCGCACGCCCAGCAAGACCATTTGCCCGCCGTTGCGCTGGGTGCGCAGCGCCAACAGGTCCAAAGCGCGCGCGCCGGAACTGTCGACATAGTCGAGCGCTGTCAGGTCTAGCACGAAATGGCGGGGGTGCTCGGCGATTTGGTCCAGCACCGCGCCGGTTTGGGCGGCGGCACCAAAGAAATAGGGCCCCGACAGGCGCACCACCACGCGGTCGGCGCGGTCGATATCCTCGCCCGCGTCAATCACAGCACTGTGCGACATGCGCTGCAAAAACACCAATCCGGCCAGCGCAAAGCCCACCACGATGCCTTCGGTCAGATCGCGCAGAACGACGAGCAAAAAGGTGGCCACCACAATCAGCGCATCGCTGCGCGAGGTGCGCAAGAGCATCCAGAACTGCGCCTTGCCCGCCATGTTCCACGCCACCACGCTGAGCAGCCCGGCAAACACCGCCATCGGCACAAAGGACACCAAGGGCGCCAGCGCCACCATAAACCCCAACACAAAGAGTGCATGCAGCATCCCCGCCACAGGCCCCTTGGCCCCCGCGCTGTGGTTGGTGACCGTGCGCGCCACAGCGCCTGTGGCATAGATGCCGCCAAAGAACGACACGGCGATGTTGGCGGCCCCTTCGGCAAAAAGCTCGATCGCAGGGCGGTGGCGGTTGCCAGACAGGCCATCAGCCACTTGGGCCGACAACAGGCCCGTGATCGCCCCAAGCAGGCTGAACTGCAAGGCAAAGGGCAAGCTGCGCTGGATCATGGCCCAAGACAGGTCTGGCCAGACGGGTGCGGGCAGAAATCGGGGCAGGGTGCCAAACCGGTCACCCACCAGCTCGACCGACAGATGCAAGGCCCACGCGCCCATGCTAACCCCCGCCACCGCCAGCAGCAGATTAGGCCAATGCGGGCGCAGTTTCTTGATCAGTTGCAAGGCCACGATGGTCACGACTGCCACGCCCATCGCCTGCGGCGAAACCGTATCGCGCGCGGCCCAAAGGGCTGACAATTTATCCAAGACGGCAGGAGGTTCTGCCCCCGCAAGCCTTAATCCCAAAAGCTCTTTCAACTGGCTGGTGAAGATGATGACAGCAATGCCCGAGGTAAAGCCAATCGTCACCGGATAGGGCAGGAATTTCACATAAGAGCCCAGCTTCAACCCGCCCGCCGCCATCAGGATAAATCCTGACAAAAACGTCGCCACCATCAGCCCCGGCACGCCAATCTGCGCCACGCAGGCCGAAACCCCGACAATAAACGCCCCCGCAGGCCCGCCGATCTGATAGCGCGACCCGCCCAAGGCCGATACGATGAACCCGCCGACAATAGCCGTGAACAACCCCCGTTCCGGCCCAAGGCCCGAGGCTATGGCAAGGGCCATCGACAAGGGCAGGGCCACAATCGCCACCGACAGGCCCGCCATAGCATCGGCCCGCAGATCGGCCCCATGGTAGCCCTCGCGCCAGACGGTGATGATTTTGGGCAAGAACTCGGCACCGAGGGGCCGAGGTTGGGTATGGGTCGGTTTGCTCATGGGTTCGTCCCCGCAAGGGGGCTCCGGTCAAGGGGGTGCTGGCTTTGGGGCCCAATCGCGATGTGGCGCTAGACACAGGGCAGCCCCGCACACCTTAGGCGAAAGGATCAACCGGATAGCGCACTTGTGTCAAGCACAGCCCTTGCGGCGGGGCCACGCTGCCGCAGGCGGCACGGTCGCGCGCGTCCAGCGCCTGACCCACCCGATCGGGCGGCCAAGCCCCCCTGCCCACCTGCACCAAACTGCCCACCATCGAGCGAACCTGATTGTGCAGGAACGACCGTGCCCGCAGATAGAACCGATACTCAGTGCCATGCGGCACCGGATGGGCGGTGATTGTCACCTCGTCGAGCGTTTTGATCGGGCTTTGCGCTTGGCAGAGCGTCGAGCGGAAGGTGGTGAAATCGTGGTGCCCCACCAGATGCGCTGCCCCTTGCTGCATCGCCGCCAGATCCAGCGGTGTCAGCATATGCCAAACCTGCCCGCGGTCCAGCACCGGCGGCGCGCGGCGGGTCAGGATGCGGTAGACATAGCGCCGCTCAATCGCGCTGAAACGGGCGTGAAAGGCGTCGGGCACGGCAGCACAGGCCACAATGGCCACGGGCAACGGGCGCAGGTGGTGGTTCAGCGCCTCTGACAGGCGAAACGGGTCCCAAGGCTTGGCCAGATCAATATGCGCCACCTGACCGCTTCCATGCACGCCGGTGTCGGTACGGCCTGCGGCGGCGATGGTATGGGGGCCGGGTTCCAGCTTTGCCAAAGCCGCCTCGACCGCCGCTTGCACCGAAGGCTGGCCTTGCGCCTGCCTTTGCCAGCCGTTGAAGGGCGCGCCATCATATTCGATCTTCAGGGCAAAGCGGGGCATCGTTGTGACCAAGCCGGGGGGTTTCACACCCCCCGGACCCCCCGTGGAGTATTTGGGCCAAGATGAAGGTGTCAGACTTTGCCTAGCCGCTTGGGGCAGGTTTCGCAACGGGGCGCTGTGTCTATGTGGTCCTGCGGCTGATCTTCGCGGGGTAGGGCAGGGGGGCAAGGTATGTCTGATCCTGTCGGAGGATGGGGCGGGCGGGACTGTTGCAGGGTCTTTGGCTGGCGGGATCAGCGCGACAGGGCAAGACAGGGCCGGTGGGTCTGTAACCTCCCGCCGCTTAGGGCCTGAACTTTTGCGCCAGTTGGTGCAGGGCGCTTAAGGGGCTGGGCTGTGGCGCGTCCGGCTTTGCTGCGGCGGTCGGGGCAGGCTCTGGCGCGGCGCGCGGGGTTTTGCGCGGCGGCGAGATGCGCAAAGCGACCAAGTTCAAAAAGCCTGCCGTGTCGCCAGAGGCGAGTGCGGCTGCGCCGTCAGAGATGCCGTCCAACAGGGGGCCCAGCCAATCGCGGTCGGCCTTGGAAAAATCATGCAGCACAAAGCCTGCAACCGCGTCTTTGTGGCCGGGGTGGCCGATGCCCAACCGCACGCGGCCATAAGCCTCGCCCAAATGGGCATGGATCGAGCGCAGCCCGTTATGCCCCGCATGCCCGCCGCCCATCTTGGTGCGCAGTTTGCCGGGGGCAAGATCCAGCTCGTCGTGGAACACCACCACGTCGGCCAAGGGCAGCTTGAAAAACGCCACCGCCGCGTGAACGGCTTGGCCGGAGAGGTTCATAAACGTGTCAGGTTTGAGCAAAGCGACCTTCTCGCCGCCCAAACGCCCCTCGGCCATTTGGCCGTGATGCGCCTTGCGCCAAGGGCCAAAGCCGTGATCGGCGGCGATCCGGTCCAGCGCCATAAAGCCGATGTTGTGGCGGTGGCCGGCATAATCGGGCCCCGGATTGCCCAGACCAACGAAAAGTTTCATGCGCGCCCCCGCCCTTGCTTGCGCCCAAGTCTGGTGCGCTCTGCGCCAAAAGACAAGCGGGCGGCAATCGCTTGCCGCCCGCTGTTAAGATGCGATGTGGATCGGATACGATCAGGCCTCAGCCGAAACCAAACCGGCAGGGGCTGCGATATTAGCGATCACAAAGTTGCGCGCGATCGTGGGCTTGACACCTTCGGGCAGGACGGCGTCATTGATGTGGATCACATCGCCGATCACTTTGCCGGTCAGATCGACGGTGATATGATCAGGAATATCGCCCGCCATCACGTCAAGTTCCACTTCGGGGCGCACCACGGTCAAAGTACCGCCGCGCTTCAGGCCGGGGCTGGCCTCGTGGTTGATGAAGGTCACGTGCACATGCAACACCACACGCGATTCGTCGTGCAGGCGCATGAAATCCACATGGGTCGGCAGGTCGCGGACCACATCACGCTGAACGCCGCGGCAAACGACATGCACGTCGTCATGACCCGGAACTTTCAGGTTGAACAAGGTCTGCAAGAAGCGGCCAGCCTTCAGGTGCTTCAACAGATAGTTATAGGGGACTTTGATGGCGACGGGCTCTTGCCCATCCCCATAAACGATTCCGGGTACGTATCCCTCGCGACGAGCTTGGCGGGCGGCCCCCTTGCCTGTCCCCGTACGTACCTCGACGTTCAGATCGTTGATCTGGCGTGCCATAGGTGTTCTCCATTATAAGTCCGCCATCCTCCAAGGGTGCATGGCGCGACTGGGGGGCTATAGCGGGGAAAATCCCCAAGGGGAAGGCACAGATGCCGCAATCGCGCGGTTTTTTGCCCGAAAATTCCCCGCACCTTTTGCCCTTTGTCGCAATACTCCTGCCAGAGGCCGCCCCAAGCCGGTTGGCGGCACGCCAGAGGCGAGATAAAAACAGCGCGCGGCACGCGCTCGTTTGGATCAAGGCTGGCCAAGGGCGCCACGCTTGCTTGAGTTTCCCGTCCCCTTTGCGTAAACAGGTCGCAGGATTAAGGGGACATTCATGCGCATTCACAGCGATCTGGCTGACACCATCGGCAACACACCGCTTCTTAAGCTCAAACGCGCCTCAGAACTGACCGGCTGCACGATCTTGGGCAAATGCGAGTTCTTGAACCCCGGCCAGTCGGTCAAAGACCGTGCGGCTTTGTATATTATCAAGGATGCCGTGGCCAAAGGGCAGCTTAAACCCGGTGGCACGATTGTCGAGGGGACGGCGGGCAACACGGGCATTGGTCTGGCCTTGGTGGGGGCCTCGATGGGCTTTCGCACCGTGATCGTCATTCCCGAAACCCAGTCGCAAGAAAAGAAAGACATGATCCGTCTGGCCGGTGCCGAATTGGTGCAGGTGCCTGCGGTGCCCTACAAGAACCCCAACAACTACGTGCGCTACTCTGGCCGCTTGGCCGAGGCTTTGGCGCGCACCGAACCCAACGGGGCCATCTGGGCAAATCAGTTCGACAACACTGCCAACCGCATGGCCCATATCGAAACCACCGGCCCTGAAGTTTGGGAGCAGACGGGTGGCAAGGTGGATGGCTTTATCTGTGCGGTGGGTTCGGGGGGCACTTTGGCGGGTGTGGGCATGGCCTTGCAGCCCAAGGGCGTCAAAATCGGCTTGGCAGATCCCGAAGGGGCGGCGCTGCACGCCTATTATTCCACGGGCAAGTTTGAAAGCCCCGGCACCTCGATCACCGAAGGCATCGGCCAAGGCCGCATCACCGCCAATCTGGAAGGCTTCACCCCTGATTTCAGCTACCGCATTCCCGATGCCGAGGCTTTGCCCTTGGTCTTCGAGATGCTGGAAGACGAAGGCATCTGCCTTGGCGGTTCTTCGGGGATCAATATCGCTGGCGCGATCCGCATGGCGCGGGAGATGGGGCCGGGCAAGACCATCGTCACCATCCTGTGCGACTATGGCAACCGCTACCAATCCAAACTCTACAACCCGACCTTCCTGAAGGAAAAAGGCCTGCCCGTGCCAGCTTGGCTGGACCGCGCGCCGTCCAATATCCCAACAGTGTTCGAGGGCGCATGACACAGGCAGGCCAAAGGGTCTGCGATGTTATCCGCCTTTTCGGGGCGATTGCCCTTGGGCTAAGTTTGGGCCTTGTTTCCCCCGTTTTCGCACAAGTCAGCGGCGGAAGTGCCGGGGGAACGTCGGCCCAAGCGCCCGTTATTGCCGCGGATGCCCCAGTGTCGGGCGGTTTTGCCCCCCAAAGCGGGGCGGCCAAGCCGAAAGCGGCGGTCAGTGGCGGGGCCAGTGGCGG
>JBAXLX010000206.1:0-6363 GCA_037134595.1 Pseudomonadota bacterium | reverse complement strand
GATGGACCTTCCGGTGATCGTGCCCATCTTGGTGGGCTTGGGCTGCGGTATTTTTGCGGGCTTGGTCAATGGCTTGCTGGTCGCTTACACCAAAATTCCGCCCTTTATCGCCACTTTGGGCATGATGGTGTCGGCGCGCGGTGCCTCGCGGTGGTGGTCCAACGGCACGCCGGTTTCTTTCCCGACCGAAACCTATGCCAATGTGTCCAACGGCGATCTGCTTGGCACGCTGACCTTTGGTCTGCTGCACTGGGACGGGCAAAACCCCGCCGTGGTTTTCGTGGGCTTGGCCGTACTGTTCCAAGTGATCATGATCTACACGCTCTACGGCAAGCACACCTATGCCATCGGCTCAAACGAGGCGGCGGCGCGGATGTCGGGCATCAATGTCGATCGGCATAAGGTGCTGGTCTATACGATTGCAGGCATGCTGGCGGGGGTGTCGGCGGTGCTGCTCACCTCAAAAAACCTGACAGCCCAAGCGGGCATGGGGATGCAGTATGAACTTGACGCCATCGCCATGGCGGTCATCGGCGGCGTCAGCCTATCGGGCGGGCGCGGGTCGATTGTGGGCACGGTTCTGGGATCGCCCATCTTTTCGGTGATCATCTCGGGCTTCACCTCGATCAAGCTGGATGCCTATTACCAAGAGATGGTGAAAGGCGCGATCATCGTGGCGGCCGTGATCTTGGATCAATGGCGTCAGAAAAATCGGGCGAGGGGGTAAGCCATGAGCGATATCATTCTGGAAACCCGCGGCCTGACCAAGCATTACGGCGGCGTGCAGGCATTGGACGACGCCAATTTCATCCTGCACGCGGGCGAGCATGTGGCCGTCGTAGGTGACAACGGCGCAGGCAAATCGACCTTTGTGCGCCAGATTACGGCTGTGGAACAACGCACCGCCGGCCAGATTTTCTTTGACGGCAAAGAGGTCACCCACGCAGGCCCGCTCGATGCGCGCGAAGCGGGGATTGAAACGGTGTTTCAGACCTTGGCCTTGGCCGATGATCTGGACGTGCCCTCGAACCTGTTTTTGGGGCGCGAGATTTTCAAGTTCCGTCTTGGCCCCTTTTCGTGGCTTGACCGCAAAGCCATGCGCGACCGCACGATGGAGGCGCTTAAGACCACGGCGGTCAAAATCCCCAATGTCGACAATCCGATCCGCAACATGTCAGGCGGGCAGCGCCAATGCGTGGCGATTGCGCGGACGGCGGCCTTTGCGTCCAAACTGGTGATCATGGATGAACCCACCGCCGCCTTGGGCGTGCAGGAAACCGCGCAAGTGGAAAACATCATCCGCGGCCTGAAAGAGCGCGGCATCCCCATGGTTCTGGTCAGCCACAATCTGCGGCAAGTGTTTGATCTTGTGGACCGGATCGTTGTATTCCGTCGCGGGCGGATCGTGGCCTCGCCTACGCGCGACGAGACCGATGGCAACGACATTGTAAGCTATATCACCGGTGTGAAAGGCAATGCCGACGGGGCATTTGCCTGAGGAAAGGGAACTATCATGACTCTGCGTTTCGGGCTTTTGGGCGCTGGCCGTATCGGTAAGGTGCATGCCAAGGCGGTCACCGCCAACCCCAAGGCCAAACTGGTGGCTGTGGCCGATGCTATGGCCCCTGCCGCCCAAGCCATCGCTGATCAATACGGCTGCGATGTGCGGACAATTGCGCAGATCTTGGCGGCGTCTGACATTGACGCCGTGGTGATCTGCACGCCCACCGACACCCATGCCGACCTGATCGAGCAGTTCACCAATGCCGGCAAGGCCGCGTTCTGCGAAAAGCCCATCGACCTGTCGCTGGACCGTGTGAAAGCCTGCCTTAAGGTCGTGCGCGCCAACAAAGGCACGTTGATGGTGGGCTTTAACCGCCGCTTTGACCCGCATTTCATGGCTGTGCGGGCCGAGATTGACAAAGGCTCGGTCGGGGATGTCGAGATGGTCACGATCACCTCGCGCGATCCGGGTGCGCCGCCGTTGGACTATATCGCCCGCTCGGGCGGGATTTTCCGCGATATGACGATCCACGATTTCGACATGGCGCGGTTTTTGCTGGGCGAGGAAGTGGCCGAAGTGTCCGCAATGGCTGCCGTGCTGGTGGACCCCGCCATTGGCAAGGCCGGTGACAGCGACTCGGTTCAGGTGATGCTGAAAACCGCGACAGGCAAGATGGCGCTGATCTCGAACTCGCGCCGCGCGACCTATGGTTACGACCAGCGGATTGAAGTGCACGGGTCCAAGGGCGTGGTCTCGGCGGAAAACCAGCGGCCTGTGTCTATCGAGGTCGCAACTGGCTTGGGCTACACCCGCCCGCCGCTGCATGACTTTTTCATGACCCGCTATACCTCGGCCTATGCCGCCGAGATTGCCGCATTTGTCGATGCCGTTGGCACCAAGACAGCCGCAGCCCCCTCGGGCGAAGATGGCTTGGCAGCCCTAGCCTTGGCCGATGCGGCGCTTTTGTCGATCAAAGAGGGACGCCTCGTGAAAGTGTCGGAAATCATCGGTTGATCGGGCACGTCGCGTAAAGACCAATGGCGCAGGCTCACCCCTGCGCCGTTTGCTTTGGGCCGTTATGCCACGGTCACCGACGTCATCATCCCGCTCGCCATGTGATACAGGTGGTGGCAGTGCAAATACCACTCCCCCGCCTTGTCGAAATCGACCGCGACAGTCACCATCCCGCCCGGTGGCACCATCACCACATCGCGCCGCGGTCCGTTAAAGCGGCCAAGGCCAAGGTCGACCACCTGAAAATGATGGCCGTGCAGGTGCATCGGGTGCATCATCATGGTGGGGTTCATGAACATTATCTCAACCCGCGATCCAAGGGCCGCCTGCAGGGGCGCAGCCTCGCCGTGGGCGGCACCGTTGATTGTCCAGCGGTAGCCCGGTTCCATGCCAAGGGCGATGTGCAGCAGGGCGTCGGCAGGCTTGGCGGGCAGGGGGGTAAGGGCGGACAGGCTGGAATCGAACGTTAAGTCGACAAATGGGGCAGGTTTTTCGGCCAATACTGGCACAATTGCGATATTCGCCCCCGCTGTGGCCAAGATCACGCCGGTTTGCATCAGGGCGTTTTCCACCTGCGCCAAGATCGGGAAGGCCCCGCCTTCGGGTGGGATTTGCACCAACAGGTCCACCCGCTGGCCTTGCGCCAAGGGGATGCTGGCGCGGGCAATCGGGGAAACCTTGTTCCCATCCACCGCCACCACCTGTGCCGCCAAGCCGCCCGCGCTGATCCAAAATGCCGTGGCCGTGGCCCCGTTGATGATACGCAAGCGGACAGGGCCGGATTGCACGGCGATCACATCGGGGTCGGCCAGCGTGCGGTCATTGGCAAGATAGGCGTCATAGTCGACATCATTGGCATGGGTCATGCCCCCCATGGCCATGCCCGACATTCCTTTGCCCGACATTTTCATGCCTGACATATCCATGCCGCCCATCTTCATCCCCGCCATGTGATGGCCCTGTGCCGTCATCAACCCCGCCGCAATCTCGGCAGGGGGGCGAAAGGAAAAATCGTGCAGCAAGATCACGGCTTGGGGCGTATCGCCCGCATCCGCCTCGACCGTAACCATGGGCGCTGCCAGCAATTGTTGTTCTGACAGCCTGTGCGAATGCATCCAATGGGTGCCTGCGGTCAGGGGGAAATCGTAAGCCTCTTGCGTGCCGTTCGGCTGCACCCCGCCATTGGGGCGGGTGCGGTCGTCGGTGTTGCGGGCCAAGACTTGCCCGTGCCAGTGCAAGATCAAATCCTCGCCCGACTGGTTGTCGACAAGGCCGCGAAACCGCTCGCCTTCGCGCGCTATCAGGCCGGGTTTGCCGTCTGGTCCGGTGATGCCATAGACGGTTGCGGCCTTCCCCAGCACCTCCAGCTGGCGCGAGGCGACCGTCAGCTGCGCTGCGGGGGCTGCGAATCCCATACGGGGCAGGGCGGGCAAAAGGGCCAAGCCTGCGGTGGCGGTCAGGAATTGGCGGCGGGTTTGGGGCATGGGATCCTCCGGGTTGATCTTTTATAGATAGGGCGTCGGGCAGCCTGCGTCACCTAGCTTAAAGCCAATGCCAAGGTCACGTTTGCGTGGCAGCCTTTGGCCATATCTTTTGCCCGCAACCCTTTCCCCCGCCGCCCCATTGCGCTTATCTGCCCCAAACGACAGGAGCGCGCCTTGACCCAGATCACCCAACCCACCCGCGACATCTTTGCCCGCCTGATCGGCTTTGACACGGTCAGTTCCAAGCCCAACATGGCGCTGATGGACTATGTGGCGGAAATGCTGGCCGATGCTGGGATTGACGCCACGCTGATCCCCGACCCATCCGGCACCAAGGCCAATCTTTACGCCACCGTGGGCGAAGGCGCGGGCGGGGTCATGCTGTCGGGCCATACCGATGTGGTGCCGGTCGAGGGCCAAGCTTGGACCTATCCGCCTTTTGAATTGAGCGAAGAAAATGGCCGCCTTTATGGCCGTGGTGCGGCCGATATGAAAGGCTTTTGCGCCGCAGCCATTGCGACGATGATCGCAGCGGGCGAGCGTGCCAAATCGGGCCGCCCCTTGGCCGTGCCGCTGCATCTGGCGCTGTCTTATGACGAGGAAATCGGCTGCATGGGCGTGCGCTCGCTGATTACAATGCTGCAAGCGGCCCGGATCCGCCCGCGCTTTTGCATCGTGGGTGAGCCTACGGGAATGCAGGTCGCCACTGGCCACAAGGGCAAGATCGCCCTGCGCGCCACCTGCATCGGGCGCGAGGGGCATTCCGCCCTTGCCCCCATGGCGCTGAACGCCCTGCATCTGGCCGCCGATTTCATTGGCGCGGTGCGGGCGTTGCAGGCGGATGTGGCGCGAAACGGGGTGCAGGACGGCGACTATGATGTGCCCTATACCACGCTGCATGTCGGCAAAATGGCGGGCGGGGTGCAGGTGAACATCGTGCCCAACACCGCCACGCTGGATTTCGAAATCCGCTCGGTCGCCGAAGACGACCCCGAAGGTCTGATCACCCGCCTGCGCCAAGCCGCCGAAGCGATCTGTGCCCCCCTGCGCGCGACCTTCCCCGAAGCCGCGATCATCATCGAGCGGCAATGGGATTATCCCGGCCTTGGCACCCGATCAGACGCCGCCGTGGTCAGCTTCGTCAAGGCGCTGACGGGGGCGAATGGCACGATGAAAGTGGCCTTTGGCACCGAAGGCGGGCTTTTTGACGCCCGCCTTGGGATTCCCACCGTCATCTGCGGGCCGGGGTCGATGGCGCAGGGGCATAAGCCCGACGAATATGTCAGCATCGAACAAATGGCGCGGTGCGAGGCGATGATGGCGGCCTTGCTGGATCAGTTGGAAGCGGGGTTCTAACGGCTTTCGCCTTCGGGCGCGGGCTGATAGGAACATCCTATGGCAGTCACCCTTACCTCGCTTTCTGATCTTTCATCGCTTGGCTTCGATACGATCATCGACGCCCGTGCGCCTGCCGAATATGCCGAAGACCACCTGCCCGGTGCCATCAGCCTGCCCGTCTTAAGCGATGAGGAACGCGCTCAGGTGGGCACGATTTACAAGCAAATCTCGCCCTTTACCGCACGCAAACTGGGTGGGGCCTTGGTGGCACGCAATGTGGCGGCGCATCTGGAAGGCCCCTTATCCGAGATGGGCGGCGGCTGGCGGCCCTTGGTCTATTGCTGGCGCGGCGGGCAAAGGTCGGGGTCGTTTGCCACGATCCTCGCGCAGATCGGCTGGCGGGTCGATACGATTGCGGGGGGCTATAAAAGCTGGCGGGCCTTGGTGGTTAAGCAGGTGTACGACACGCCCGTCGCCTCGCCGCTGGTGGTGCTGGATGGCAACACAGGCACGGCCAAGACGGCGATTTTGCAGCTTTTGGCGGCACAAGGGATGCAGGTGATGGATCTAGAGGGCCTTGCAGGCCATCGCGGGTCATTGTTTGGCCATACGGCGGGGGGCCAGCCGTCGCAAAAAGCGTTTGAAGGCGCGCTGGCCATGGCGTTGTCGCAGCTAGACCCCACCCGCCCCTTGGTGGTTGAAGCCGAAAGCGCCAAGGTTGGCAATCTGCGCTTGCCGCCACAGCTTTGGGCGGCCATGGGCAAGGCACCGCGCGTGACGATTGCAGCATCGCTGCCCGAACGCGCCCGCTATCTAAGCCGCACCTATGCCGACATCGTGGCGGATGAGGCGCGGCTTTTGGGCGTGATCGACCTGATGCGCCACGCCCATTCCCAAGAGACAGTTGACGCTTGGGCCACCCTTGCCCTGTCAGGCCAGTTCGAAGCGCTGGCGCATGATTTGATGCAACGCCACTACGACCCGCGCTATGAAAAGCACCGCGCAAGGCTGGAACACACCGAA
>JBAXLX010000205.1:0-6367 GCA_037134595.1 Pseudomonadota bacterium | reverse complement strand
CCGTCGACCAGCGATTCCTTGCAGCCGTATTTGTTGTCGAACTTCGACTTGGTGACAGAGTCGTTCACGTTGATCGCGGGGAAGGGCAACTGGCCTGCCTTGTGCAGCTCATACAAACGGTGCACGCCGGTGGTGGTTTCTTCGGACACGCCCTGAATCGCGGCGCGTTGTGCGGTGAACCAACCGGGCGAAGCGGCGAGGCGCTTTTTGATCTGGTTGAACAGGCAGACTTCCTCGTCTGATGTCGGAACGCCGATCAGATCGGTTTCGCCCGCTTCCACCCGTGCGCCCATCAAAATGTACAGCGTGGCATCGCCACCATCGTCAAGGATCATATTGCAGGTGCCACCCTCGCCGCCGAATTGAAAGATGCGGTCGGTGTAATCCCAGTAATCTTCCAGCGTTTCGCCCTTTATGGCGAAGACCGGCGTGCCAGAGGCGGCAATGGCGGCAGCGGCGTGATCTTGCGTCGAGAAGATGTTGCAAGACGCCCAACGCACATCAGCGCCCAGCGCCCTAAGCGTTTCAATCAGCACGCCGGTTTGGATCGTCATGTGCAACGACCCCGCAATCCGCGCGCCTTTGAGGGGCTGGCTGGCGCCGAATTCTTCGCGACAAGCCATCAAGCCGGGCATTTCGGTTTCTGCAATGATCAGTTCCTTGCGACCAAAGTCTGCAAGGGCGATATCTTTCACAACGTAATCGGCGGCCATGCGGCAAACTCCTTGAACCTGATGTTGCGGGGCAGATAGCATCCCGCAGGCAATTCGACAACCTTTGGTGAGAAGATGAAGCAAGCACGGGCATGGCAAAGAATGCTGTCAGGCCGCAGGCTAGACCTGCTGGACCCGACACCGGTGGATATCGAGATTGAAGACATTGCCCATGGCTTGGCCTTTGTCGCCCGCTGGAACGGGCAGACGCGCGGGGATTGGCCCTATTCGGTGGCCGAGCATTCCTTGCTGGTGGAAGACGCCTATCGCCGCCAAGGGGGCAATGACCCGCGCTGGCAGTTGGCGGCCCTGCTGCATGATGCGCCTGAATATGTGATCGGTGACATGATCAGCCCTGTCAAAGCCACCGTAGGCCCCGGATATGCCGAGATGGACGCGCGGTTGATGGCTGCCATCCACATCCGCTTTGGCCTTCCTGCCACTTTGCCTATGGCCGTCAAAAAGGGCATCAAACAGGCCGACAAAGTGTCAGCGTGGCTGGAAGCCGTGCAAATTGCCGGGTTTTCCGAGGCAGAGGCGGATAAGCTTTTTGGCAGGCCCCCGGCGGATTTGTTAGAAGATTTGCACATTGACCTGCGCCCACCGGCAGTTGTCAGGGCCGCGTTCATTGGGCGACACAACGCATTGCTGGGTCTGACGGGTTAAGCGGTTTTCTGCGTAAAAAGGCCAGCCCGAAGGCCGGCCTTTTAAGGTCTTTTAATTTCCAGCCGCTCTTACAGCGACAGGTCTTCGGGTGTTCTGCCAGAGGCAAGTGCCTGAAGGAACCAGCGGGGCTTGCGACCGCGGCCAGACCAAGTATCAGACGCATCGGCAGGGTTAGCGTATTTCGCAACCGCCGGTGAACGGCGACGCACAACAGAGACGCCCGTCAATTCTTCAAGGGTAAATCCCTTGGCGCGCGCCATCTCTTGCAGTTCAACCAACGCAATTTTCTTCTTTCTATCTTCGAAAGTGGCGATCGCCTTTGCCACTTGCGCTTGAAGGTCTTTAAGTTCTTTAAGCGAAAGGTTGTTGATATTGTCCATTGTTTGGATCCTCATATGACCACGAGCGATTAATATGATTTTGCCAAGAGCATTGCAAGTAAATTTTAACTGAAGATGAGACGGCAAATTCGACCGGTTCTTTGGGTTGCTGCGCAGCCGACGAAAGGCTTGATTGTTTCGAAAGGCGTATCGATAGCACCGAAGTGCTGTCGGATATTAACCTATTTATGGCGAATTTCTCACCAAAACGATCTGGTCGTCCGTCAGTCAGGGGCGATCCTGCACGACTCTCAACCAAGCCTTGCCGAACCAGCCTACGCCAGACTTATTGCGCGCCAAGAAAGCAAGCCGTCTTGTCGGCAACATCCGATGACGTTGCATCCCTTTGGAAAAAATCCACAAAACCTATTTTCGGCAGCATAAGATACGTCATCGTTGTGTGGTCGACCGTATAGCCAAGATCGCGCTTTTGGGGGATTTGATAGTAGACTTTATAGGCCTTGGCGACAGCCGCTGTTTGCGCTTCACTTCCCGTCAAGGCGACCAGCCCATCAAAGTTGCTCGCGTAATCTGCCAAAACTGCCGGCGTATCGCGCGAGGGATCGACCGTGATAAACACAGGCGTCACATCAAAACCTTTCTTGGCCAAGAGGCCCGCCGCTTCAGCGTTGCGGGCGTTGTCCAAGGGACAGACATCCGGGCAAGAGGCATATCCAAAATACACCAGTGCGGGCTTGGACAGCAAACCTACATCAGTTACGGCGACACCTTTGGTATCGACCAAAGCGAAGGGCCCGCCAATTTCACCACCCGCTATCACGCCACTGCGGCAGGCAGCAAATGCGTCTGTGCTTGTCTTTTGCAGGGCCTGATAGCTTTGCCATCCAAGCAACGCCGCCAAGGCAATGGCGGCAACGCTGGCGTAGAACTTGGGCATAGGGTTCTCCATTATCCCACTGCGCGGGGCCTTATTGGTCTTGTCGATATCAACATTAGCTTCGAGAATCGAGAGCGCGTTCGGCACATCACCAATATTTGCGCCAGCCCAAAGGCAGACCTGATTTGTGGCAAATTTATGGCCAGATTTGCGGTTATTGGCGATTCATGTTTGCGCAAACAGGCAGGATTGAGGCAAATTTGTGGCGACGTTAAAACTCTTCTATGCGAACAATCAAAAAAATTAATTAATTACTAATTAGAAATTCATGTTTTGTTAACCAATTTATGGATAATCTGCGAGAGACAGTCCCGGATGAGGTGCCATGCAAACCAATTGGACGAATGTAATTTTCTTGGTGTCCATTGCGCTGTTTGCTGCCGCCCTAGCCATCGCGGTCATTGTGTTTCTTGAGCGGCGCGGAAAACTGCGCCCGATACCGATCTTTGCCGAAGAGACCGCGGCCACTGTCTTCCTGTTTGATGGCGAAACCCTGATGGACGGCACGCCATCGGCCCGCTCGCTTTTGGCGTCCAGCACCGTGCCGGGCACAGCTTGGGTCAAGCTGCTGGCCTATCTGGACCCACTGTTTACAGACCTTGGTGACAAATTGGCGCGCCTTCCGGTTGAGGGGGCCTTCACCGATACATCAACCCGAAAACCTGACACCCCCGTTTTCTTGCACGTCGAACTGCGCGGCGGCCTGACGCGCCTTGTGCTTGCCGACCCCAATCAACACTCAAGCCACAAAGGCCAAGACCTAATGGCCCAGCGCGCGATGCAAGAAGAAATGGACCTGTTGCGTGACACAGTGACGCGTGCGCCTTTCTTGATCTGGCGGGAAAGTGCCACTGGTGACATCGTTTGGGCCAACGCGGCATATATGTTAAAGGCAACCGAAATTCTGGGTGAGGGGCAAGACCTAACATGGCCGCTGCCCCGCCTTTTTGAGCGTTACGCCACGGTGCAAGGCGTTACAGGGCAGCGGCAAAAGCTGATGCCGCGCCACGGAAAACCCAACTGGTATGACCTGACCGGCTTTGCCGAAGGCGACGTTCGGCTGACCTTTGCGACCTCTGCTGATCAAGTCGTGCATGCCGAAACCGCGCTGCGCGACTTTATGATGACGCTGACCAAGACCTTTGCCCATCTTCACGTGGGCCTTGCGATCTTTGACAAAGACCGCCAGCTGATTTTGTTCAACCCCGCCTTGATGGATCTGACAGAACTGCCGGCCGAATTTCTGGCGATGCGCCCGTCTTTGGTATCCTTCCTTGACGGGATGCGCGACCGCAGCATGATACCCGAACCCAAAGACTACCACAGTTGGCGCCGCCAGATGACCGAGATGGAACGCGCCGCCGCCTCGGGTCTTTATGAGGAGACATGGAGCTTGCCGGGCGGTCAGACCTACCGCGTGATCGGGCGGCCCCATCCCAACGGCGCGCTGGCCTTGATGATCGAGGATATATCCGGCGAAATGCTGCGCACCCGCCGCTTTCGCGCTGATCTGGAGTTGAGCCAATCTGTCATGGACGAAGTTGACGAGGCGATCGTGGTCTTTTCCGCCGCTGGTCAGCTGGTATTGTCAAACACCGCCTACGCACGGCTTTGGGCGGCTGAACCCGACACCGGCCTGCGCGAAGAAACCCTGCGGTCGGTGTCAGCCCGTTGGCGGGCGCAATGCGCACCAAGTGCGATCTGGGCCGATCTTGAGGACTTCGCCTCTAATCCCGGCGACCGCTCCGCTTGGCGGGCCGAGGTGCGGCGGCTGGACGGGCGGCTGGTCGATTGCCGATTCACCCCGCTGTCAGGCGGGGCCACGATGGCAACGTTCCGCCCGCACGATGCTGGCGGCGGGCCAAAAGCGCTGCCTGATGCGGGACGTACCCGCAAACGGGCGTAACGGGCGGATTTCCTTAGGGCGCAAGGTGATCTAATGTCACAGAATGACCGCGCAGCCCTTGATCATAGATTTGGCCACTGAAGCTGACACGACCCAACTGGGGCAAGCCTTGGCCCGCATGCTAGGGGCGGGGGATTGTGTGTTGCTGGAAGGGTCGATCGGCGCGGGCAAATCGCACTTGGCCCGCGCTCTGATTCGGGCCCTGCGTGACCCTGATGAAGAGGTGCCCTCTCCGACCTTTACGCTGGTGCAGACCTATCCGGGACAGCCCGATATCTGGCACGCCGACCTGTACCGGCTGATCCATCCCGACGAGGTGCATGAACTGGGGCTAGAGGCGGCCTTTCCTGATTCGATCTGTCTGATTGAATGGCCAGACCGTTTGGGCCGTTATGCACCCGAAAACCCCATTCATCTGCGCTTAGACACCAAAGGCGATGGCCGGGTTGCCGACATCTGGCTTGGCGCGCGGCCAGATAGCTTTGGGGCAGCCCTTTTGGCGCATCTGCGGGCGCTAAAGGCTGCGGCCTTTTTGGCGCAGGCCGGTTGGGAGCAGGCGCGGGTCGAACCTTTGGCCCAAGACGCCTCTGCCCGTCAGTACACGCGGCTTTTTGGGCAAGGCACGGCGATCTTCATGGATGCGCCGCCCGGTCAGGCTGATTCGGTCGCGGATTTTGTCAAGGTTGACGACCACCTTTTATCCCTTGGCCTGTCGGCCCCGAAGATCCTTGCGCAAGACGTGGCACAGGGTTTCTTGCTGCTGGAAGATCTGGGCGACGGCCTTTATCCCGCCTCCGTTGCGGCCAATCCGGCGCAAGAGGTTGGCCTTTATGAAGCCGCCACCGATGTGCTGGTGCATGTGCAATCGTACCCGCCCGCCGCCAACCTGCCCGACCTGTTAGCACAAGACTGGGCGGAGTCAGCGGGGCTTGTGGCGGATTGGTACGCTATGGCCATCACAGGCGCGGCACAGGGGCGGGCCGAGATTGCGGCAAGCCTAGCCCAAACGCTGACGCTGCTGGCCGATGGGCCGCGTGTGATGATCTTGCGCGATTACCACGCCGAAAACCTGCTTTATCTGCCCGAACGCGCCGGATTGGCGCGGGTCGGGGTGCTCGACTTCCAATTGGCCCAGATGGGGCAGCCGGCCTATGATCTGGTGTCGTTGCTGCAAGACGCGCGGCGCGATGTGCCGCCGCAGATTGAAGCCGCGATGATCGCCCGCTTTGCCACGGCAGGCGGCTTTGATCTGGCCGCGTTTCAGGCCAGCTACGCGGCCCTTGGCGCACTGCGGGCCTTGCGCATTTTGGGGATTTTCGCGCGGCTGTGTCTGGCCGAAGGCAAGCCGAAGTATCTCGACCTGATCCCGCGGGTTTGGGCGCAGTTGCAAGAGAACCTGTCCCACCCCGCACTGTCTGACCTGCGCACCGTTTGCACCCGTTTTCTGCCAGCACCCGACCCGTCAGCCCTGCAAAAGATGAGGGCGCAATGCAAACCTTCCCCCTGATGCTGTTTGCCGCAGGCTTTGGCACCCGTATGGGCATGTTGACCCGCGATAAGCCCAAACCGCTGGTCACAGTGGCGGGGCGGGCCTTGCTGGATTATGCGTTGGACATTTCGGCTCACCCCTGTGTGGGTCGCCGCGTGATGAACCTGCACTATCTGGGCGCACATATCGCGCAGCATATCCAAGGCCAAGATATCGCCCTGTCGTGGGAGGATCCTATCCTTGACACAGGCGGCGGCCTGCGGGCGGCCTTGCCGCTGCTCGGATCAGGGCCTGTGATGCTGCTGAACACCGATG
>JBAXLX010000204.1:0-6379 GCA_037134595.1 Pseudomonadota bacterium | reverse complement strand
AGGGTGGCCGAGCGGCGGGCTTGGGCGCGAAAGCCCTCGTCATCAGAAAAGTCGCCAAAGGGGCCATCGACGGGCAGAATGCCGTGGGTGCGGCAGGCCGCAACGATCGCCGTTTGCGCCCAATGCCACGGGTCTGCCCAATGGCGCGCCCCGGCTTGCAGCATATAGTAATTTTCCTGCGTGCCGCCGATGCCGGTGGTTTGCATGCCCATGCTGGCCGCGAAATCCGCCGCCCCCAAGCTCATCGCCGTCAGGCGGGGGGTGGAGGCGGCGATCGCCTCGACATGGCTGATCCCTGCGGCTGATTCGATAATCACCTCGAACCCCAAGCGTTTGGTGCGGCCCATGGCGCGTTCCACCGCTGTGACAAGCGCGTCGACGGCGTAAAGATCCTCGGCACAGCCAACCTTCGGGATCATGATCATATCCAGACGCGGGCCAGCTTGTTCCAGCAGATCCACCACATCGCGGTACCAATAGGGCGTGTCCAGCGCGTTGATGCGCACCGAAAGCGTCTTGGTGCCCCAATCCACATCCGAGATCGCCTTAATGATATTGGCCCGCGCCTGCGGCTTGTCGGCGGGAGATACCGAATCTTCCAGATCAAGGTTGACCACATCCGCCGCCGATGCCGCCATTTTGGCAAACAATGAAGGACGCGAACCGGGGCCGAAGAGTTGGCAGCGGTTGGGGCGGGCGGGTGGGGCAGGTTGCAGGCGAAAGGACAAGGGGGCCTCGCAAGGATGTTTCAAACTTTTATGGCTTGGTGATATATAATTGCGCATGCCGCCGCAAGCGCCCTTCGCGCCCGCAGCATTAGAAAAGGGTGGCAAAGCGGGCGCGAAGATGGGCAAATTGCCCATCCACTCAAAGGCCGCGTTATGATCACAGTTACCCCCGACACCTTCGCCTTAACCCGCACCTTTACCATCTCGCGCGGCAGCAAGACCCAAGCACAGGTTTTAACCGTGCGGGTGACGCGCAACGGCGTGACCGGATGGGGTGAATGCGTGCCCTATGCCCGCTACGGCGAAAGTCTTGCCTCGGTGAGTGCGGCCATCTTGGCCTTGCCCGAGAGCATCACCCGCCAAGCGCTGCAAAGCGCGCTGCCCGCCGGGGCTGCCCGCAACGCGCTGGACTGCGCGCTGTGGGATCTTGAGGCCAAAACCTCTGGCCAGCGCGCGTGGCAACTGGCAGGCATGGCCAAGCCCGATCCGGTGCAAATCGCCTATACGCTGTCGCTGGACACGCCCGAGGCGATGCGCGCCAACGCCGCCCAAAACGCCCACCGCCCGCTGTTGAAACTGAAACTCGGCACGCCCGATGACATGCCACGGCTGGAAGCCGTACGCCAAGGGGCCCCCAAGTCCCGCCTGATCGTCGATGCCAACGAAGGCTGGACGCCCGAGATCTACACCCACCTTGCCCCCCATCTGATCCGCCTTGGCGTGGCCATGGTCGAACAACCCCTGCCCGCAGGGGCAGACGATATGCTGGGCGAAATCGCACGGCCCCTGCCGGTCGCGGCCGACGAATCCTGTCACGGGGCCGCCAGTCTGGCGGGGCTGACGGGCAAATATGATCTGGTCAATCTGAAGCTGGATAAGACAGGCGGGCTGACCGAAGCCCTGCTGGCAAAGGCCGAGGCGCAGCGCTTGGGCTTTGGGCTGATGGTGGGCTGTATGGTCGGGTCTTCGCTGGCCATGGCACCGGCGGTGCTCTTGGCGCAGGGGGCTGCCTATTGCGATCTTGACGGGCCTCTGCTTCTGTCCCAAGACCGCGACATTCCTTTGGACTATGACGCCCAAGGGGTCCATCCGCCCGCAAGGGCCCTTTGGGGATAAGACATGAGCCGGATCGTTTATGTGAATGGGGATTTTGTGCCGGAAGCCGAGGCGAAGGTGTCGGTCTTTGACCGGGGCTTTTTGATGGCGGACGGGGTCTATGAAGTGACCTCGGTTCTGGGTGGCAAGTTGATCGATTTTGAAGGCCATTGCCTGCGCCTTGCGCGATCTTTGGCCGCGCTTGACATGACCAACCCGCACAGCGATGCCGAATGGCTGGCGCTGTTTCGTCAAGCGGTGGATCACAACGCCGTCGTGGACGGCATGGTCTACCTGCAAGTCACGCGCGGCAATCCGGGCGACCGCGACTTTGCCTATCCCAACCCCGCCGTGCCGCCGACCGTGGTGATCTTTACCCAGTCCAAACCCGGGCTGGCGCATAGCCCTGCGGCCTTGGCGGGCTGGAAGGTGATCTCGGTTCCCGACATCCGCTGGGGTCGGCGTGATATCAAGACGGTGCAGTTGCTCTACCCCTCAATGGCCAAGATGGCGGCCAAGGCGGCGCAGGTCGATGACGCTTGGATGGTCGAAGACGGGGTGGTGACCGAAGGCACCTCGAACAACGCCTATATCGTCAAGGGCAACCGCATCATCACACGGCAATTGTCGCATGATATTTTGCACGGCATCACGCGTGCCGCCGTGCTGCGCTTCGCCCGCGAGGCCCAGATGGAGGTCGAAGAGCGCCCCTTCACCATCGCCGAGGCCCAAGGCGCGGACGAAGCCTTCATCACCTCGGCCAGCGCTTTCGTGACTCCGGTGATCGAGATTGACGCCGCCGCCGTGGGCACTGGCAAACCCGGCCCGCTCGCGCTGCGCCTGCGTGAAATCTATCTGGACGAAATGCACAAAACGGCCATCTGACCCGCTCCCGCCCCATGGGAGGGCCGGCTGCCCTCCCATATCCTCCCGCGCGTATTTTCGCCAAGATGAAGGAAGCAGCCTTCAGCTTCATCTGGGCAGAAATACTCTCGGGGCGGTCCGGAGGGGCAGACAGCCCCTCCGGCGTGGTCGGGGGGGCTGGCCCCCCCGACCACGCCGGCGGCAGCCCTTAGCCCTGCTGCGGCGGCTCACCCCCGACATTGGCGCGAAACGCCGCAGCAAAGGCCGCGGTCTTATCGGCATCGGCGGGGGTTTGGTTTTGCGCCACCCAGTCGGCATAGGGCATGCCGTAAACGATCTCGCGCGCTTCGTCTTTGGTCATCGCGATACCCTCAGCCGTGGCGGCTTCGTTATACCAGCGGCTCAGGCAGTTGCGGCAAAAGCCTGCCATGTTCATCAGGTCGATGTTTTGCACATCGGGGCGCTTGTCCAACAGGTGGTGCATCAGCGCACGAAACGCCGCAGCTTCCAGCTTTTCACGGGTGGCATCATTCAGGTGCATCGACAGCCTCCAAGGCTTGGATCAGGGCCGGCGCCAGCCGCCGCGCCCAGGTTTCTTGCGCCACTTTATCGGCAATCAGGTCCGAGCGCAGTTCAATCAGCGTGTTGTGACGCCCCTTTTGCAGCGCGTGCATGTCAATCGAATCGCCGGGCAGGTGGCCGTCATAGGGTTCATTATCGCCCACGCATAAATCCGCATCGCGGCGCAGACCGCCAATCAAGGCCCGCGACAGGCGGGGGTCAAGGTGCGAATACAGCACCCCCACCGCCCAAGGGCGCGGGGCGCGGCCGCGCAGGCAGGGGGTAAAGGAATGGATGGCCACGATCACCGTGTCGGCCCGCTTGGCGGCCAGTTGGGCCAAGGCGGCGTGGTAGGGGCGGTGCAGGGTGGCCAAACGCCGCTCCACCTCGGCCCCCGAGACACCCGCATTGCCCGGAATGATCGTGCCATCATAAAGCTGCATCACCAGCGTGGGGTCTTGCTCGCCACGGTTGGCATCAATGACCAAACGGCTGAAATCGCTGCAAATCACCGAGCTGTCCAGCGCCGCCCCCAAAGCCTCGGCCAAACCCCGCGCGCCCACATCCCATGCGATGTGGCGGGCCATATCTTGCGCCGAGACGCCCAGATCGCCGCCGCACACCTCTGCCGGAACGCGGTTTGACGCGTGATCGCAGGTGACCAGCCAACGGCCCGGGCGGTCTTGGCCTAAGATGTGAAACGGCACCATGGCAGGCTCCTTTGGGCACCTTATCTAGCCTTGCGACAGGCGAAAGGGAATCACTGCCTGCCAAGAAACTGCCCAAGCCTGCCAAAAAGCCCGCATTTTGCCCAAAGCGTCACCCCAGCTTTGCGCAATCGTCACGCGGCGTGATTTATCCCTGCCACTGGCAGTTGCTCCTTTTGGGCAATTGGGCCATAAGGCCCTCGGCCCACCGCAACCTTTGAACACGGCATAAAGGATCAAGGCATGAGACGCCTTCGGAACGTTAAAATCGTGGCCACTTTGGGCCCGGCCTCCAGCGACTACGCCACCATCCGCGCTTTGTTTGAAGCGGGGGCAGATGTGTTCCGCTTGAACATGAGCCATGGCACCCATGACGACATTCGCGCGCGTCACACCATCATCCGCAAGGTCGAAGCCGATCTGGGCCGCCCGATCGGCATTTTGGCCGACCTTCAGGGGCCCAAACTGCGCGTGGGAACCTTTGCCAATGGCAGCGAAGAGCTGGTCGAGGGGGCCAAGTTCCGCATGGACCTGTCGACCACCCCCGGCGATGTCACCCGGGTGCAACTGCCCCACCCCGAGATTTTTGCCGCCCTTGAACAGGGCGCGTCCTTGCTGGTCAACGATGGCAAAATCCGCCTTGTTGTTGAGGACTGCGGCAAAGATTACGCCAATTGCACCGTCACCGTGGGGGGAACGATTTCCAACCGCAAAGGCGTGAACGTGCCCGACGTGGTGCTGCCCGTGGCCGCGCTGTCGGACAAAGACCGCGTCGATCTGGAATTTGCCTGCGAATTGGGCGTGGATTGGCTGGCGCTGTCTTTCGTGCAACGCCCCGAAGACGTGATCGAGGCGCGCACCTTGGCGCGGGGCCGCGCGGCCCTGATGGCCAAGATCGAAAAGCCCGCCGCAGTGAAAGCCTATGACGCGATCTTGCAAGTCTCCGATGGCATCATGGTGGCACGCGGCGATTTGGGCGTGGAACTGCCCGTCTACACCGTGCCGCCTATTCAAAAGCGCCTGATCCGGGGCGCGCGTGCTGCGGCCAAGCCGGTGATCGTCGCCACCCAAATGCTGGAATCGATGATCGAAGCCCCGGTGCCGACCCGTGCCGAAGTCTCTGATGTGGCGACCGCGATTTATGAAGGGGCCGATGCGATCATGCTGTCGGCCGAATCTGCCGCTGGCAAATATCCGATCGAAGCGGTGACGACGATGAACAACGTCGCTATATCGGTCGAAAAGGACCCGACCTACCGCCAAGTCATCGAAGCCAGCCGCCAGATTCGCCGCGAATCGATTGCCGACGGCATCGTCGCCGCCGCCCGCGAGATTGCCGAGGCGACCAATATCAAAGCCATCTGCTCGTTCAGCCAATCGGGCACCACCGCCGCTTTGGTCTCGCGCGAGCGTCCCCGCGTGCCGATCATCGCGCTCACGCCGCTGATGTCGACCGCGCGGCGCTTGGCGCTGACATGGGGCACACATTGCGTGATCTGCGAACCGCAGGAACGCTTGAAGGGCGCTGTTCTGGCCGCGGTAAAAGCTGCGCGCAAAGACGGATTTGCTGGCATCGAAGACATGATCGTGCTGACCGCAGGCGTGCCCTTTAACGTCAAGGGCACCACCAACGTGCTGCGCGTGGCGCCCTGTGACGAGCGGTTGATCTCTGCCGTCGATCCGGACTGACATTGCTTTTGGGGCAGGTGCGCCTGCCCCAAGCCAGTATGACGGGCCTGTGACAATCTCGCAGACAGGTCCTTGCACCCGCCCCTGCCTGCCCCTATACGGCAGCTTCTGAATACCCGCACGGCCGGCCCACGTGGCATGCCGAGTCGTGCCTGCAACGACGGAGATCGAAATGCCCAAGATGAAGACCAAATCCGCGGCCAAGAAGCGTTTCCGCTTCACCGCCAACGGCCACGTGATCGCAGGCCCCGCAGGCAAGCGTCACGGCATGATCAAGCGCACGGCGAAATTCGTCCGGAACTCGGCGGGGACCATGATCCTCAACGCGTCGGACGAAAAGATCGTCAAAAAATACATGCCGTACAACCGCTAAGGAGAGCCAGATATGTCCCGCGTCAAATCCGGCGTTGTCACCCACGCCCGCCACCGCAAGGTGATCGCCAAGGCGGCTGGCTATTATGCCGCCCGCTCGACCAACTTCAAAACCGCAACGCAGGCCGTCGACAAGGCCCAGCAATACGCAACACGCGACCGTAAGGCCCGCAAGCGCCAGTTCCGCGTGCTGTGGATTGCGCGTATCAACGCTGCCGTGCGTCTGTTCGATCCGGCCTTCACCTATTCGCGCCTGATTGATGGCTTGAACAAGGCTGGCATCATGGTTGACCGCAAGGTTCTGGCCGATCTGGCCGTGCACGAGCCCGAGGCGTTCAACGCCATCGCAGCCCAAGCCAAAGC
>JBAXLX010000203.1:0-6394 GCA_037134595.1 Pseudomonadota bacterium | reverse complement strand
AAGTCTGGTCGCAAGCGGGCATGCCTATGCCAAAGACGGCCATGTGCTGTTTCGGGTGCGCTCTTATGCCGCCTACGGCGCCCTGGCGGGGCGCTCGGTTGACGATATGATTGCGGGCGCACGGGTGGAAGTGGCGCCGTTCAAAGAAGACCCGATGGATTTTGTGCTGTGGAAACCCTCTGACGCCGATCTGCCGGGGTGGGACAGCCCATGGGGGCGCGGGCGGCCGGGGTGGCATATCGAATGCTCGGCCATGAGCCACGAGCTGCTCGGGGCCGCCTTTGACATTCACGGCGGCGGGCTTGATCTGCAATTTCCCCACCACGAAAACGAAATCGCCCAAAGCCACTGCGCCCATCCCGATGCAGGCTTTGCCAAGGTCTGGATGCACAACGAAATGCTGCAGGTCGAGGGCAAGAAGATGTCCAAAAGCTTGGGCAATTTCTTCACCGTGCGCGATCTGCTGGATAAGGGCGTGCCCGGAGAGGTGATCCGGCTGGTGTTCTTGGGCACGCATTACAGCAAGCCGATGGACTGGACGGCGGAGAAGGCCGCGCAAGCCGAAGCCGCCTTGCGCAAGTGGCGAGGGCTTGTCACGGGCATCGAGCCCGCGCCAAGCCCCCTGCCGGGGGTCATTTCTGCGCTGTCGGATGATTTGAATACCTCTGCGGCTGTCGCGGAACTGCATGCGGCGGCGGCGCGGGGGGATTATGCGGGTTTGAAGGCTTCCGCCCAATTCATGGGTTTGCTGACGGATAAGTTGAGCGGATGGTCACTTGAGATCACCGATTTCTCAGTCTTCACGGCACGGCTTTCGAATCTGCGCGCAGAAGCGATGACGACCAAGGATTTTTCCAAGGTTGATGCGTTAAAGATGGCACTCATGGCGGCGGGCGTGGAGGTTCGGATCTCCAAATCGGGTGTCGAACTGCTTCCCGCGTTTGGTTTTGATGCCAAGAAACTGCAGGCGCTGGAATGACTGATTTTTCGCAGAAAAATCGTGATGCGCCGGCTGCAAGCCAAGATGAGTATTTGGGCCAAGATGAAGGGGTAAGGATATGAAAGAACGGCTCTACCTCTTTGACACCACCTTGCGCGATGGCCAGCAGACCCAAGGCGTGCAGTTCTCGACAGCGGAAAAGCTGCAAATCGCGGCGGCGCTAGACGCTTTGGGGGTGGATTACATCGAAGGCGGCTGGCCGGGCGCGAACCCGACCGATTCCGAGTTCTTCGCCAACCCGCCCGCCACGCGTGCGACGATGACGGCCTTTGGGATGACCAAGCGGGTGGGGCGCTCTGCCGCCAATGACGATGTTCTGGCGGCAGTGCTGCAAGCGGCAACACCTGCCGTGTGTCTGGTTGGCAAGTGTCATGAGTTTCATGTCACCACGGCGCTGGGCGTGACGTTGGAGGAAAACCGCCAAGCCATCGCCGACAGCTTCGCCCATGTCGCAGCTCAAGGCCGCGAGGCCCTGTTTGACGCCGAGCATTTCTTTGACGGCTACAAGGCCAACCCCGCCTATGCGCTGTCTTGCCTGCGGGCCGCCCGCGATGCAGGCGCGCGGTGGTTGGTTCTGTGCGACACCAATGGCGGCACTTTGCCTGCCGAAGTGGGGCGGATCGTGGCGGAGGTGATCGCCGCAGGCATTTCGGGCGACCAGTTGGGCATTCATTGCCACGATGACACAGGCAATGCGGTGGCCAATTCGCTCGCTGCCGTCGATGCCGGGGTGCGCCAGATTCAAGGCACGCTCAACGGTTTGGGCGAGCGGTGCGGCAATGCCAATCTGACCAGCTTGATCCCGACTTTGCTGCTCAAAGAGCCTTACGCCAGCCGGTTTAACACCGGCGTGACCGCGCAAGGCCTGCGCGGTCTGCTGCGCGACAGCCGGATGCTGGATGATATCCTCAACCGCGTGCCGCAGCGGCAGGCCCCCTATGTCGGGGCCAGCGCCTTTGCCCATAAGGCGGGCTTGCATGCGAGTGCGATCTTGAAAAATCCCGCCACCTACGAGCATGTCGACCCCGACCTGATCGGCAATGCCCGCATCATCCCGATGAGCAATCAGGCCGGCCAATCCAACCTGCGCGCCCGCCTTTTGGCTATCGGCATTGCCCTTCCCCCCGGCGATGACCGCTTGTCGCGCATTCTGGATCAGGTCAAAGACCGCGAGGATCAGGGCTATGCCTATGACGGCGCGCAAGCCTCGTTTGAACTGCTCGCCCGGCGGGCCTTGGGCCTGTGCCCCAATTACTTCGAGGTGAACCGCTACCGCGTGACGGTGGAGCGGCGGCGCGCATCGACAGGCGGCATGGTGACGCTGTCCGAAGCGGTGGTGGTGGTGAAAATCGGCGATCAGGTGATGATGTCGGTCAGCGACAGTATGGACGAGACTGGGTCAGACCGCGGCCCGATCAACGCGCTGTCCAAGGCCTTGGCCAAGGATCTCGGCCCCTATCAGGCGGTGATCGACGACCTGCATCTGGTTGATTTCAAGGTGCGCATCACCCAAGGCGGCACCGAAGCTGTCACGCGGGTCATCATCGACAGCGAAGATTCCAACGGCCATCGGTGGAGCACGGTCGGCGTGTCGGCCAATATCGTTGACGCGAGTTTTGAAGCGCTGCTCGATGCCATCACATGGAAACTGGTGCGCGATGTGGGGCAGGGCGCATGACAGCCATCCCCGCGATGCAGCCATGACGCTTAACGCCTGCGCTGCCTTGGTCGAACGCGGCGACCCTGACCGTTTTGCCGCCACCTTGGCGGCCCCTCTGGCTGCGCGCGCGAAACTCTGGCCGCTCTACGCCTTTAACCTCGAAATCGCCCGCGCCCCGTGGGTCAGCACCCAGCCTCTCATCGCCGAAATGCGCCTGCAATTCTGGCGCGATGTGCTGGTGGCCCCCAAGCCCCCCGCGCATGAGGTGGCCGGCCCCTTGCACGCCCTGTTGGCCCAAACCCCCGCCCTTGCGCCCTTGCTGGACAGTATGGTTGCCGCAAGACGCCACGACATTGCGCGTGAGCCGTTTGCCAGCGACACCGACTTTGACGCTTATATCGAGGCAAGCTCTGCCACACTTATGTGGGCCGTCGCTTTGGCCCTTGGCGCAGACCCTGCCGCGGAAACGGCCTTTCGCGCTTTGGGCTGGGCCTCGGGCCTTGCCAACTACCTGCGCGCCGTTCCTGCCCTTACGGCGCGGGGCCTACAGCCCCTGCGCGACGCTTCTCCCAAAGCCGTGCGTATCTTGGCGGCAGAAGGGCTAAACCACCTGTCCATCGCCCGCCGCCAACGCGGCCGCTTCGGGCAGGCCAAACCCGCCGCCTTCGCCGCTTGGGCCGCAGGCCCCCTGCTGGCCCAAGCCTACGCCAACCCCACCCGCGTGGCCGAGGGAACTCTGGCCCTGTCGGAATTCAAGCGGCGCGGCGGCTTGGTGTGGATGAGCCTGACAGGGCGATTCTAAAGTCCTTCGATCGCCTTGGTAAATCGCTGCGCGGTGCTGGCATGGGGGGCATAGCCCAAGTGGCGGTAATAGGCTTGGGCGATAAGATTGTCGGGATGGGTGCCGATGATGACATAGCGGCACGCCAGATCGCGGCCCAAGCCTTCAACCCCGCGCACCAAGGCACGGCCAATCCCCAAACCCCGCGCCTCGGGGCGCACGAACAGATGATGCAAATCCAAGCCGCGTGCACCGTACCCCAAGCGCCCCAAGGGCAGCGCCGCCGCATAGCCCACAAGCGCATCCCCCTGCGCCGCCACAAGCGTGTGATACCAAGGGGTTGGCCCAAAGAGATCCCGCTCCAGACTGGCAAGGCTGACACGCGGCACATCGGCATGATGCCGCGTCAGCGCCTCCACCATGCCCAAAAGCGCTGGACCATCCCCGCGCTCCACCGCCCTGATCTGCACAGTCTCCCCCAAAATCCCCCCGCACCCCCTTTCATACTTGCCCAAATATCCCCGCCGGAGGCTCTTTCTTCTTAAAGAACCTTACCCCTGCAACGCCGCAACCCCGGGCAAAACCTTGCCCTCCATCCATTCCAAAAACGCGCCCCCTGCGGTGGAGATAAAGGTGAAATCCCCCGTCACTCCGGCCTGGTTCAAGGCTGATACCGTATCGCCGCCACCCGCCACCGACACCAACTTGCCCGAACGCGTCAGCTGTGCCGCCACTCGGGCGGCGGCAGTGGTTGCGGCGTCGAACGGCGTGATCTCGAAGGCGCCCAGCGGGCCATTCCAGATCAGGGTTTTGCAGCTTTCAAACACGCGGGTCAGGGCCGCGACCGTGGCGGGGCCTGCGTCAAGAATCATCTGATCGGGCGGGCAGGCATTCGGGGCCACGACCTTATTCTCGGCCCCCGCTTTGAAGGCCGCGGCCACCACGACATCGACGGGCAGATGGATCGTGCAGCCTGCGGCTTTGGCCTTGGCGATGATGTCCAAAGCAATCGGGGCCATGTCGCGTTCGGCCAAGGATTTGCCTACGTCCAAACCTTGGGCGACCAAGAACGTATTGGCCATCCCGCCGCCGATCACCAGATGATCGACTTTGGACACCAGATTGCCCAACAGCTCCAGCTTGGTGGACACTTTGGCCCCCCCCACCACAGCCACAACCGGACGCTGCGGCGAGCCAAGGGCTGCATCCAGCGCCTTTAACTCAGCCTCCATCAAGCGCCCAGCGGCGGCGGGCAAAAGATGGGCCAAGGCCGCGGTCGAGGCATGGGCGCGGTGCGCGGCTGAGAAGGCGTCGTTGATGAATACATCGCCCAAAGCGGCCAGTTGGGCGGCAAAGGCGGGATCGTTTGCCTCTTCGCCGCCATGAAAGCGGGTGTTTTCCAATAAGACAACCGCGCTTTGCGCCGCCGAGGCTATGGCGGCAGCGGCCAGCGGCCCCACGCAATCAGCGGCGAAGATCACCTTGCGGGCTAAAGCGGTGGCGACCGCGGCTTGAATGCGCCCCAAGCTCATCTCGGGGACGACCTTGCCCTTGGGGCGGTCAAAATGCGCAAGCAGCACCACTTTGCCACCGCGCGCGATGATATCTTCGACCGTGGGGCGAATCTTGTCGATGCGGGTGGTGTCGGTGACAAGGTCGCCCTCCATCGGCACGTTGATATCCACACGGGTCAAGACGGTTTTGCCGGCCAGGGCCAGATCGTCGATGGTTTTCCAGCTCATAAAAGCCTCCAAATGCAGTTTCCCCTCTTTCCGCTCAAAGCGGGAAAAGGTCAACCTGCGGCCCTTGGACATCCGCGCCACTTTGCGCTAACACCGCCCACAAATCGTCACAAAGGACAGATCATGACCGACATCAAAGACCCCGAGAATACGATCATCATCACGCTGAAAGGCGGCGATGTGGTGGTGCAGCTTTTGGCCGATGTGGCCCCCCAGCATACGGCGCGCATGAAGCAACTGGCCCGTGATGGTGCTTATGACAACGTGTGCTTTCACCGCGTGATTGACGGGTTCATGGCCCAGACCGGCGATGTGGCCAATGGCAATATGGAAACCGACTTCAACCTGCGCCGCGCGGGCACGGGCGGGTCGCAATATCCCGACGTTCCGGCCGAATTTTCCAACCTGCCGCATGATCGCGGCACGATTGGCGCGGCACGCTCGCAAAACCCGAACTCGGCCAACAGCCAGTTCTTCATCAACTTCAACGACAACCATTTCCTCAACAAGCAATACACGGTCTATGGCCGCGTTTTGTCGGGGATGGAGCATGTCGACGCCATTGTGCGCGGCGAGCCGCCAGCCAACCCGGACCGGATGATCACAGTACGGGTGGCGGCAGATGTTGCGTAATCTTCTGGGCGCAGCCGCGCTGGTGCTGCTATCAACGCCGGTTTTTGCCGAAGGCGACGGCCCCGGCCCCAATCTGGTGATCGCGGTGGACGGTGTGGCCAAGGGGCAGGTCGTCATCGACCTCTCCCCCGATCTGGCCCCCAAAGCGGTGGCGCAGATCGTGGCGCTGGCTAAGGCGGGCGCTTATGACAACGTGGTGTTTCACCGCGTGATCGACGGCTTTATGGCGCAAACGGGCGATGTGAAATACGGCAAAAAGGGTGGCGATACCACGATGGCGGGCATGGGCGGGTCAGACCTGCCAGACCTTCCGGCCGAGTTTTCGACCACCGCCTTTGACCGTGGCATTGTGGGCATGGCGCGCTCGTCCGATCCGAACTCGGCCAACAGCCAGTTCTTCATCATGTTCGCGCCGGGGGACTTCTTGAATGGCCAATACACCGTGGTCGGCAAGGTGATTTCCGGCATGGAGATCGTCGACCAGATCAAACGCGGGGAAGGGGCGAACGGCGAAGTGACCGACCCCGATGTGATGGCGAAAGTGACTGTCCAAGACTAATCAAAAGACCCGCCACACC
>JBAXLX010000202.1:0-6404 GCA_037134595.1 Pseudomonadota bacterium | reverse complement strand
GTCAAAATAAAGCGCATCCCTTGCGCCCAAAGCATCGCGGAAAAACCGCGCAAAGCGGTCAAAGGTCACGGGCGTCTCGGCCAGCACAAACCACGCCGTCCCGCCATTCGCCCGCACCCCCACCCCGTTGCGGATTTTGTACGAGGTAGAGTCTGCCAAAAACCCCGGATGCAAAGCCCCGCCCATCACCAACATCGGCCCCGACTGGCTGGCATAGCGGCAGGGCAGGGGGGCGGCTGCAAAGGTGCGGCTTTCCACCACGGCCAGAATGCCATCGCCAATGCAAAAGACGCCATTGGGCAGCAGCCCGAAATTACCCGGCCCCGCGCGTGTGACGATCCGGTGGCGCTCTACGCCGTCTTCAATATACAGACCCACGGGTGATTGATCGGCATGAAACATGCCCGCATTCGTCGCAAAGACCAGATGCTGGCCTTGGGCCTGCAAGGCCGCCTCGACTGGCGCAAAGCCGCCATAGGGATGCCCATCGGCCCCGTTTAAAAACATCCGCACATCGCTGCCCGCGTCCGCCGTGCAGACACTAAACTGCGCGCCCTCGAAGACTTGGTCAAAACAGCTTGCACCAGCAGGGCCCGCCGCCAAGACCAGCATCAGCGCCAAAGCGCGCAGGATCTTAGGCGTCGCTGTCAGGATGGCCTACCTCGTCCTCGGGCAGGATGTCGGGTGCGGCAAGGTCGCGCATCACGACAGGGTCGGCAAACATCCGGCGCGTCTCGTCCAAGCGGTCAAAGGTTTCGTCGCGGCGAAAGCGCAGGTCGGGGGCGTGGCGCAAGATCACCTCTTCGGAGACTTTCTTGCGGATGATCCCCTTGTGGCGCGACAAAGCCTCGACCGCCTGATCGACATTGCCGCTGCCCAGCAGGGGCATCACATAGACCGTAGCAATCTTCAGATCACTTGAAACCGCCACCTCGCCGATGGTGATCGACATGGCATCAAAGGCCGGATCATGGATCTCGCCCCGTGACAGGATCTCGGACAAGCGCCGCCGGATCATTTCGCCCACGCGCAGCTGACGCTGGCCGGGCCCTTTGGATGTTTGTTTGACCATGCGCCCCTTTAGGCGCAATTTCTTCGCCCCGCAACGGGGTGCAAACGCCGCGCGATTCGCCGTCTTGGCCAGCAATGCCTTGCACCAAAGCGCCCCGCATCCTAAACCCTGCCAAAGCGTGGAGGCAGTAATGAGCGATAAGCCCGGCATAGTGGTCACTGGCGCATCCGGTCGGATGGGCCAAACTCTGGTCAAACTGATCTTGGCCTCTGACCACTGGCAGCTTGGTGGCTGTATCGAACGCGCAGGCTCACCTTGGCTGGGCCGTGATATGGGCGAGGTGCTGGGGATGGGCCCCTTGGCCCAGATCATCACCGACGATCCCCTGCCCGCCTTCGCCCGCGCCCGCGCCGTGGTCGATTTCACATCGCCCGAGGCGACCGTGGGCTTTGCCAAACTGGCCGCCCAAGCCCGCCTTGTGCATGTCGTGGGCACCACGGGCCTAGCGCCGCACGATCACCGCGCGCTTGACCTTGCCGCCCCCCATGCCGTCATCATCCAAGCGGGCAATATGAGCTTGGGCGTCAACCTTTTGACCAAGCTCACCCAAAAAGTGGCCCAAGCCCTTGATCTGGATTGGGATATCGAAGTGGTCGAGGCGCATCACCGCCTGAAAGTCGACGCCCCCTCAGGCACCGCCCTGATGCTGGGGCAGGCCGCAGCCCAAGGCCGTGGCATCGCGCTGGATGACGCCAAAACCCCCGCCCGCGATGGCATCACCGGCGCGCGCCCGCCGGGTTCCATCGGCTTTTCCGCCATTCGCGGCGGCGATATCGTGGGCGAACACGATGTGATCTTCGCCACCTCTGGCGAGCGCATTGTTCTGCGCCACATCGCCACCGACCGCGCCATCTTTGCGCGCGGTGCGCTTAAAGCTGCGCAGTGGGGTTTGGGTCAAAAACCCGGCCGGTATGACATGATGGATGTCTTGGGCCTGTAACCCCCCGCACCCCCCTCTCATACTTGTCCAAATATCCCCGCCGGAGGCCCAAGGCCCGCCCAGCCGAAATCCCCTTTCCTTTTGCCCCTATTTCTCTTATACGCGCGCATCTTCCCAGATCAGGGAAGACCAAGGGCCTTGCTGGACGACATCCCGGCTTGCGCCGTCACCCACAACCTTTAGGAGATCTCGATGTCGATCACTGTTGAAGAAAAAGCCCGCCTGATCAAAGAATTTGCCACCAAAGAAAACGACACGGGCTCGCCCGAGGTTCAGGTGGCGATCTTGTCGTCGCGCATCGCGACGCTGACCGAGCATTTCAAAAGCCACAAGAAAGACAACCACTCTCGCCGTGGTTTGCTGATGCAAGTGGCCCAACGCCGCAAACTGTTGGATTACCTCAAGTCCAAAGACGCGGCCCGTTACACCGCGCTGATCACCCGTTTGGGTCTGCGCCGCTAATCTTGCACCGCGCCCGGGCATCGCTCGGGCGCTTTGCCTTTCTGGCCCCGGCTGATCCGGGGCGGCCCATCCGCGCCAGGGCTCTGCGCGGCGGGGGATCCGCAAATAAAATGAGCCAGGGGCATTCGGCCCCTACGCACCGCCGGCGGGAGGGTCCCCCGGCTTAGATAGGATGACACATGTTCAACATCACCACGAAATCCATCCAATGGGGCAATGACACCCTGACGCTGGAAACGGGCAAGGTTGCCCGCCAAGCGGATGGTTCGGTTATCGCCACCTTGGGCGAAACCTCTGTCATGGCCAACGTGACCTTTGCCAAAGCGGCAAAGCCGGGCCAAGATTTCTTCCCCCTGACGGTTCACTATCAGGAAAAGTATTACGCAGCCGGCAAGATCCCCGGCGGCTTTTTCAAGCGCGAGGCGCGGCCTTCAGAAAAGGAAACGCTGGTTTCCCGCCTGATCGACCGCCCCTGCCGCCCGCTGTTTGTCGAAGGCTTCAAGCATGAAGTGCTGGTCATGGCGACCGTGCTGTCGTGCGATCTGGTCAACGATCCTGACATCGTGGCGATGATCGCCGCCTCTGCCGCGCTGACCATTTCCGGCGTGCCCTTCATGGGCCCGATCGCCGCGGCCCGCGTGGGCTTTTCGAAGGGCGCATACGTCCTGAACCCCGCGATGGACGATATGACCCAGTTGCGCCAGAACCCCGAGCAGCGGCTCGATCTGGTTGTGGCTGGCACCAAAGACGCCGTCATGATGGTGGAATCCGAAGCTTACGAGCTGTCGGAAGACGAAATGCTGGGCGCTGTGAAATTCGGCCATGCCCAGATGCAACCGGTGATCGACCTGATCATCGACTTTGCCGAAATCGCTGCGAAAGAGCCCTTTAACTTCTCGCCCCCCGACATCTCGGCGCTTTACGCCCGTGTGGCCGCTGCAGGTGAAACCCAGATGCGCGCAGCCTTCGCGCTGCGTGACAAGCAAGAGCGTTCGAACGCCATTGACGCGGCCTCTGCCGCGATCAAGGCGGCTTTGTCGGCGGAAGATCTGGCCGATATCAACCTTGGCTCGGCGATCAAAAAGCTGGAATCCTCGATCCTGCGCGGCGATATCATCAACGGCGGTGCCCGCATCGACGGGCGCGACAACAAGACGGTCCGCCCGATTGTCTGCGAAACCGGCCTTCTGCCGCGCACCCATGGTTCGGCGCTGTTCACCCGCGGCGAGACCCAAGGGCTGGTCGTGACCACCTTGGGCACCGGCGAGGATGAGCAGATCATCGACGCCTTGAACGGCAACACCCGCTCGAACTTCCTGCTGCACTACAACTTCCCGCCCTATTCGGTCGGCGAAGTCGGCCGTGTCGGCAGCCCGGGGCGGCGCGAAATCGGCCACGGCAAACTGGCATGGCGCGCCTTGCAAGCCGTGCTGCCCGCCGCCACGGATTTCCCCTATACAATCCGCGTTGTGTCCGAGATCACCGAATCCAACGGCTCGTCTTCGATGGCGTCGGTCTGCGGTGGATCGCTGTCGATGCTCGACGCCGGTGTGCCGCTCAAAGCCCCGGTTGCAGGCGTGGCCATGGGCCTGATCTTGGAAGACGACGGCCGCTTTGCCGTCTTGACCGATATCTTGGGCGATGAAGACCACCTTGGCGATATGGACTTCAAGGTGGCAGGTACTGCCAACGGCATCACCTCCTTGCAGATGGACATCAAGATTGCCGGCATCACGCCCGCGATTATGGAGCAAGCTTTGGCCCAAGCCAAAGACGGCCGGATGCACATCTTGGGCGAAATGGCCAAGTCGATCTCTGCCCCGCAGGCGTTTAGCGCCTATGCGCCCAAGATCGAAACCATGACGATCCCGACCGACAAAATCCGCGAAGTGATCGGGTCGGGCGGCAAAGTCATCCGCGAAATCGTCGAACTGTCGGGCGCTAAGGTCGACATCAACGACGACGGCATGATCAAGATCGCCTCAAACGACGCCGCCGCCATCAAAAAAGCCTATGACATGATCTATTCGATCGTGGCAGAACCCAAAGAGGGCGAAGTTTACATTGGCAAAGTGGTGAAACTGGTCGACTTCGGCGCGTTTGTGAACTTCTTTGGCAAGCGCGACGGCTTGGTCCATGTCTCGCAAATCGCCTCCAAGCGGTTGAACCACCCCAATGAGATCCTCAAAGAAGGCCAAGAGGTGAAGGTGAAACTTCTCGGCTTTGACGACCGCGGCAAGGTGCGCCTTGGCATGAAGATGGTCGATCAGGAAACCGGGCTGGAAATTGCGGAAAGCAAGGAAGCGTCTGAGGGGTGATCTGACCCTAGAGATCAACACTGCACCCGGAGGTTTTCCGGGTGCAGGCTATTTTCCAGAGCCCTATGAATGACATACACTGGTAAGTATCTGCAAATCCTATCGCCTTTACCGTCGACGCAGACGAATATGCCCTGCGTGGTTCTTGCCCATAATGAAGCGCTGATCCTGCCCGAATTCTTGCGCCATTACCGCGATATTGGCGTGGACAGGTTCTTTATTGTCGATGATCGATCCACAGACGGGTCCTTAGATTTCTTGCGTGCGCAGCCAGATGTCACGATATTCACGCCGGTGGAAGGGTCGACTTACCGAACAGACAAGCGTTTCTGGCGCGCGGAATTGCTGGATACCTATTGCAGCGGAAAATGGGTTGTCGTGCCAGACGTGGATGAACACCTTGTCTACCGCGGCATGGAAGATGGTCGCGATTTATCGGCGCTCATTCGCAGTATGAAAGACGAAGGCGCAGAAGCTATGCATGCGACCATGCTGGATATGTATTGCGACAAACCTCTAAGAGACCATCGCTATGAGGGTGGCCGGCTGATCGACGACTTTCCCTTGTTTGACGGGCCAGATCACTATTTTCGAATGGCTGTATCATGGCGCACTGGATTAGAAATGCAGACCCCAACAGCCTTTGCTTTTGGCGGTATGCGTCAACGCTTGTTCGAGACTTTACCAATACTTCCCGATTCTTGGCGTTATCGTCTTTTGCGCCGTTATTGTGACATCGCAGGAAATTTTGATACTCGCGGATTGGACAATCTTACATTACTGTGGGTCCGCCTGCGTTTGCGTCGAATGCTACACTCCTTCCAAATCTACAACTGCAGCAAGTTGGTCTTGTTAATTTGGCGCAAGGGAATGATGTTCTCTGGCGGCGCTCATGCGGTTTCTGAACGCTTATTGCTAAGCCGCCAACGTGCAGTCATCTTACACTTCAAGTTTGCTGCGGGAACAGATGGTCTAGAGTACATTGCACAAAGAGGGCAGCATGCCGGTGGATCCGAACTTTATAAGCGTCTTCTCCGACAGACGCAGATTGTATCGGCCACTCCGGTCTTTGAAGGAACTAGAAATTATGCCTCGAGCGCTTCGCTAGGCCGCTTATTAAATTAGGGCAAAAGATGACTTCGCGGAACCATTTAATATTTTTATACCGCAAAAGTCGCATTGCCTACGGCAGCACGACGATGCGGGCCCATCAGCTTTCTCAGTGTGTGGCGCCACATCTGCCTGAAACCAACGTTCGACTTCAGGCATTTTCCCGACATGAGCTTTTTCAAACTTTATGGGCGCGGATGGTGCCGCATGGTTCAACGATTTTTGCAACAAAGGGGGTTGTGCGCATCCTGTGCGCTGAGGCGGTGCATATCTTACATAAACGCGGCTGTACTGTACTTGCTGATGTCGTCGATTTGCCGAACGAAGAATTGCCCGGACCGGAATTGGGTGTAGATTGTCTCATTTCCCCAAGCTTTTCTGGCGTCGCACGTCTTCAAGCCCATGTCGATGCGCACTGGGGGGGGGGGGCAAGGCCTCTCGTTTCGCCCCTGCTCCATAATGCGGATCAACGCCTTTACGGTCGCAAAATCCGTTCCTTGGA
>JBAXLX010000201.1:0-6443 GCA_037134595.1 Pseudomonadota bacterium | reverse complement strand
ATGGCGCGCCAAAAGCCACAGTGCACCTGCGCCCAGCGGCAGGTTCATCGCAAAAATCACCCGCCACACCTCAGGCCCGCCCAAGGTGAGCACCAGCCCGCCCAAAATCGGCCCTCCCGCCGTGGTGGCAGTAGACGCCGCCGCCCAAAGCCCTAACGCACGGCCCCGATCCGCCCTGCTATAGGCGCGCGAGACGATGGTCATCGACCCGGGCACCATAAAGGCCGCGCCCAAGCCTTGCAGCACGCGCGCGGCAATCATCAAGGGCATCGTGGGCGCAATGGCGCAGAGCAATGACGCCGCCATAAAGGCCAAAATCCCGCCCTGAAATACCCGCACCACGCCAAAGCGGTCAGACATGGCCCCGCCCACCAGCACCAATGCGGTGACCGCCAACAAATACCCCGCTTGCACCCATTCGGCGCGCGCCAAAGACCCGCCCAAACTGGCGCGGATCGCGGGTAGGGCGATGGCTGTCACCGACGAATCGATAAACCCCATGGCCGAGGCCATGACGGCTGACGCCAAAAGATAACCGGGTTTGGAGCGGCAAATGGGGGAAGGTGGGATCATGGCGCAACTGTCGCGCGCAAGGCTTGGCGGAGTCTAGGCGTTTCGCGACCTGCCCCAGACGGCTTTGACCGCACCCCTTACCCCAAAAAGCGCAGGCACCGCCAAGCGATGCCCGCAGGGTCTTTAAGACGCAAAGCTCTCGCTGTCTTGGCCCGCCGATGGGGCCGGAAGGGCAGTGCGGTTGGCGGCAAGCGGATCATCTTGCCGCTGGACCGAGCCTTCGAAATGCGCACCCGATTCGATGGCGATGGTCTTGTGGATGATATCCCCCTCGACCCGCGCGGTAGAGGTCAGGCGCACTTTCAAACCCCGCACCCGCCCGATCACGCGCCCGTTGACGACGATGTCATCTGCCACAATCTCGCCCCGGATCGTCGCCGTTTCAGCCACGATCAGCATATGGGCGCGGATATCGCCCTCAACCGTGCCTTCGACCTGAATATCGCCTGAGGACGTCAGGTCGCCCACCACCGTCAAGTCGATCGACAGAATCGAGGTGCCCGCTTTGCTTTTGGGGGTTAATGGGGTGTAGTCTGTCGGAGGCTTGGTCAGCGCCGTTTCGGGGGCTTTGGGTTTTTCGGTCTCACCCGGTTTCGCGCCTGTTTCGTTGATGCGACTTTTAGAAAACATCTCTTGCTGCCTTTATGAAGGTCATCGGATTCACGGCTTTGCCGCTAAGTCGAACCTCGTAGTGAAGGTGTGTGCCAGTTGATCGGCCTGAATTCCCCATATCACCGATTTTTTCGCCGCGCGATATCTTTTGACCCACTTTTACGTCGATTTGCGATAAATGGCCGTAGCGGGTTTCTATTCCTTGAATATGGCGGATCTTGATCAGCCGCCCGTAGCCGTTCTCCCATCCCGCATAGGTCACAGTACCGTCAGCGGTGGCATAAATCGCAGAGCCGTAATCCCCCGCCAAATCCTGCCCTTCATGCATCCGTGCCGACCCGTTGATCGGATCATTGCGCCCGCCAAAGCCCGAGGTAAAGCGGAACCGTGTTTGCAAGGGCAGGCCCAAGGGCACCTTATAAGCCGCGATGCGGTAGATGTTGAGCGTATCTAAGCCCTGCAAAATCGCATTGGCGCGCAGTTCATCGGCGCCTGAGGGCTGGTCCTTGGTGGAAAAGGAAATCGGCGACAGGGGGCCACCTTGGCCCGAATAGCCCGACTTGACCGAGGCTATCAAATCATCGGGGTTTAGCCCTGCGGCGGTGAACATTTTGGTCAACGGCGCGACCGAGATGGTCAAAGCCTCTTCCAGTTTGCCAAAGATGATGGCGTTGCGCTGTTCCATCTGCGATTTTTGCTGGGCGACAGCGGCGGTCTTGGCTTGTTCGGCGGCGACACGCACCAGTTCGGCGTCGCGGTCCTTGGCGGTGTCGGTCAGGGCATTGGCCATCAGGCCCAAGGTTTTGGCCATGTCACGCGCGGTGCCTTGCTCGCTATGAGACGGTCCAGCCTGTCGGATATTGGCGGCATTGGCCTGAGCCAGATCGGCGCGCGCCTCGTCGCGTTCATGGATCGTGCGGCGCAGGGTGGCTTGGATCACGTCGATCCCCGTCTCTAGCTCGCGCAGGCGGGTTTCAGAGGCCAAAAGCCGCTCTTGCATCGCCGAGACTTGCCCCAGCGCCAGATTGAACCGCTCTTGCGCCCCCGCAGCTTCAGCCACGCGCAGGTCGCGGTCGTCAGACAGATCGTTCAGACGCTGCTCGAACAGGCTGGTCTGGCGTTGGATTTGTTCGCGCGAGGATCCGGCATTGATGAAATCCATCAGCAAAATGGCCGAGGCCAGAATGGTCCAGCCCACCGTCACAATCCCCACGGCGACCCCGATGGCTTGGGTCAAGGGCCGCAGCCTGACAAAACGGGTGGTGGCGTCAGACTTTAAGAACAACCGCTGTTCGGCAAACCACGGCGTCAAGGCAACGTTGATCCGGTGAGACAACCTGAGGAACATGGCTTGGGTCCGTTCTGGGACAGGGGTTATCACCGCCCAGAACGGGCTGCGGTCTGGCTAGCCAGCGCCCCGCAACCTTTCAACCGCTTTAACAGCGCCATGCGCGATCTTTGCGGGAATCCGCCGCTATTGCCCCGAAGGGTCTGGCTCGTCGCCGTCTTCCTCTTTGGTCAAGGGCCAATAGAAGTCGGGGGGAATTCCGGCTTCGGCGCGCTTTTCTTCGTTGAAGGGCGGCTTGAGCAGTCCGTGAAAATAGCGCCGCACAAGGCTGTGAAACGCCTCTTTCGGATCAAGCCCGTCGCGGCCACACAGCCAGTTGAACCATTTTGAGCCATAGGCGACATGCGCCACTTCTTCGGCGTAGATCACCTGCAAAGCAGCCAAGGCCTGCGCGTTGCCCGCTTTTTCAAACAGCGCAATCATCCCCGGTGTGACATCTAATCCCCGCGCCTCTAGCACCATGGGCACCACGGCCAAGCGGCCCAAAAAATCCGTGGCCGTGTCTTCGGCGGCGCGCCACATGCCGGCATGGGCGGGCAAAGCGCCGTAAAAGCTGCCCATGCTGTCAAGGCAATCGCAGATCAGGTTAAAGTGCTTGGATTCGTCATCGGCGGCTTTGACCCAGTCGTCGTAATAGCCCAAGGGCATGGGCACGGCGGCAAAACGCGCAATCAGATCCCAATGAAGATCGACAGCGTTCAGCTCGATATGGCCGATCGCATGCAGCATGGCGATGCGCCCCAAGGCGCTGGTCGGCCTGCGGCGGGGCACATCGCGCGGCGAGAGCAGGTCGGGCTTTTCTGGCCGCGCGGGTTGGGGGGGAGGCATGGCCGCCCCAATCGCCAAGGGCTGGCCTGCCGCGCGGGCGGCAAACCAAGCGGCGGCATGGGTGCGCGACAGTGCCGTTTTGGCGCGGCCATCGGCGGTTGTCAGCACCTCGACCGCCATTTCGGATAGGGTTTTGGTCATTGGCCCTCTTTCTGGACAGCGGGGTTTAGCCCTTCAGATGGGCCAAAACCTCTGCAGCGTGGCCTTTGACCTTATCGACTTTCCAGATATGGGCGATTTTTCCGGCCCCGTCGATCAGGAAGGTGCTGCGCAAGACCCCTTGCACCAGTTTGCCGAAGAACAGCTTTTCGCCAAAAGCCCCCCAGTCTTCCATCATCTGCCCGTCTTTGTCAGACAGCAGCGGCATGCCAAGGCCCATTTTGGCGGCAAACTTGTCATGCTTGGCCACGCTGTCTTTCGATAGGCCCAAAACCACCACGCCAAGGGCTGCAAATTCGGGCAAAAGGGCGTTGAAATCCATCACCTCGTTGGTGCAGGTCGGCGTGCCATCGGCCCCATAGGTGAACAAAACCACCGGCGCAGGCCGCAGGCTGGACAGGGTCACAGAGGCCCCGCCATCGCGGGGCAGGGTGAAATCCGGGGCCATTTGGCCGATGGTCAGTGCAGAGGTCATGGGCGGCTCCTTGCCTTGTGCGGGACTTTAGGGGGATGAACTAGTTGCTTTTCGTCAAAGATAAAGGCATCGCCTGCGCATGAGATTGGTGAGGCAGGCATGTCAGGCGCAGGGCAGGGCGACACGGCGGGGCACGGGCCCCAAGCCCCTGCAAAGTCTTCCTCGCGGCAGGCCAAGCCCTCTGGGACGCGCAAGCGCTTTGGTCGCAAACGACACCCAAGCCCCAAGCGCCGTCCCCGCAGCGGGCTTTGGGGACGGTTGGTGTTCTTAGCCCTTGTCTTTGGCCTTGGCGCGCTGACCTTGCAGCTTTTGGGCCGCACCCTGCCCATGCCCGTCTGGGTCGTCGCCGAGGTCGAGGCGCGGTTGAACCGCATGGCGGGCGATGTGCTTCCGGGGGGGGCCTTGTCGCTGGGCGGCATTGACGTGACCTTGGGCGAAGATTGGGTGCCCCATCTGGTGCTGGACGATCTGCGCTTGTTGCAGGCCGATGGGCAGACCTTGTTGGCGCTGCCCGAAACCTATCTTAGCCTTGATCTTTCCGGCCTGCCGCATGGCCAGATCCGTGCCAAAAGTCTGCGCATCGTGGGGGCGCGTATCGATCTGCGCCGCGACGCCCAAGGCAATTTGCTTTTGGATATGGCAAAGGGTCCGGGGCCTAAGATTGACAGCCTTGCCGCTGTTTTTGCGAGCCTTGACCATGCTTTTGCCTTGCCCGCGCTCAGCCATTTGACCCGCGTGCAGATTGAAGGTCTGACCCTTAGCCTGACCGATCTGCGCGCCGGTCGCACGTGGCAGGTGGGCGATGGATTGCTGTCGATTGAAAACCGCGAGGCCGAGATTGCCGCCCAATTGAGCCTGTCTTTGGTCGCAGGCGGTTCTGCCCCGACCCGTGCCGTGGTCACCGCCATTGCCGCCAAGGGCGCGCCCTCGGCCCGTGTGTCGGTGCAGGTCGAAAATGTCGCGGCCAAGGATCTGGCGGCGCAAACGCCGGTGCTGGGCTGGCTTGGGGTGCTGGATGCGCCGATCTCGGGGCGGTTGGCGGCGCGGCTGGATCAAGACGGGATCGCAGCCCTTGACGGGCGGCTGGATATTGGCGCAGGCGCTTTGCAGCCTTCGCCCATGGCCACCCCGATTGCCTTTGACCGCGCCAGCCTTGGGCTGGGCTATGATCCGGGCGCGGGGCGTATTTTGCTCACCGACCTGTCGGTGCAAAGCCGCACGCTGCGGGTGACCACCAAGGGGCAAGCCTATCTGGTTGACGCCAAAGGCCAAAAGATCACCGGCGCGCTGTCAGGCCGCATTCCGGCAGCCTTTTTGGGCCAGATCGAGGTGTCTGACCTTGCGGTCGACCCTGCGGGCCTGTTTGCAGCGCCGGTCACCTTTCACCAAGGAGCGGTCGATGTGCGGCTGCGGCTGGACCCCTTTACGCTTGACATCGGCCAGTTGGCACTGACCGAAGGGGGCGAGCATCTGGGCTTGTCGGGCCAAATCTCTACCGATCCGGCGGGGTGGCGCGTGGCGCTGGACCTGACGCTGAACCAGATTTCCCGCGACAGGTTGTTGGCGCTGTGGCCGCTGCGGTTGGTGCCAGGAACGCGGTCGTGGGTTGACACCAACATTCGCAACGCCGACCTGTCTGGCCTGCGCGCCAGCGTGCGTCTGGTGCCGGGGCAAGAGCCCAAGGCCGAGCTGTTCTATGGCTTTTCGGGCGCAGAGCTGCAGATCATGCCCAAAATGCCCCCGATCACAAAGGCCGACGGCTATGCCACGATTCAAGGCAAATCCTATACGCTGGTCATGTCAAAGGGCAGCGTCACCCCGCCGCAGGGCGGTGTGCTGGATGTGGCGGGTACGGTGTTTTCGGTGCCCGACATCACCCTAAAGCCCGCCGTGGCCCATATTGACCTTAACATGTCCGGCGCTTTGACCGGTGTGTTGTCTTTGATGGATCAACCGCCGTTCTTCTACCTGCAAAAGGCCGGTCAACCGGTCGATTTGGGGCAAGGCCGCGCCCGTGTGACCGCACAGGTAAGCTTTCCCATGAAAGGGCGGGTGATGCCTTGGGATGTCAGCTTTCAGGTGGCGGCCAAGGTGGCCGATTTCGCCTCGGATGTTTTGATCAAGGGGCATCATCTGACCTCGCCACTTTTGACCGTTGCTGCGACCCCAAAGGGGGTGAGCATTTCTGGCAAGGGCTTGATCGGCAAAGTGCCCTTTGATGGCCGCTTTGTGCAAGACCTGCCTGAACCTGCCCCGACCCCGCAAGAACAGGCGCTGCAAGACGGGCTGACCGATGGCATCTATATCACCCCCGCCCCCGTCCGGTGCCTGCGGCGCAAATCACGGGGAAAGTTACCCTGTCGCAAGCGGCCGTGGCCGAGTTTTCCCTTGGCCTGCCCGACCGCATGGTATCGGGCGCGGCTGAGGCGGAGGTGACCCTTGATCTGC
>JBAXLX010000200.1:0-6477 GCA_037134595.1 Pseudomonadota bacterium | reverse complement strand
AGGTGTTTGACATCAAAACCGCCCGCGAGTCCTATGTGGTTTGGGGGGCGGATGCGGTCTATTGGCATGACTCGGGGGTTTTTGTTCAGGCCGGCGTGGCGCAGTTAAACCCAAGCGGTGAGCGTATTTTCAACCTCTCGCTGGGGTATCAGTTCTAAGGCCCCGCACCGCGCAAGGGCGATAAAAACCGCATCTCCACCCCCCTAAACCGCAGGTTTAGATCGTGCCTTCAACCTATAAGCTTATGGGAAAATTCATCTTTGTTTGCTTAAGCTGACGAATCAGTCTTGCACGTTTATGGAGAGCAATATGAGAAAACTGCCGCTTTTGGGCCTGACGGGCGCCCTTGTTTTGACGGGCCTTGGTGTTTGGGCCCAAGCCGACGATCCCTTTGCCGACATCGTCGAAACCCGCCACGGCTTGATGATGCAGATGGCGTCCGATGTGGGCAAAATGGGCGCGATGATCAAGGGCGAGGCGCCCTATGATGCGACGATTGCCGCCAAGGCTGCTGCCAATGTGGCGGCCATTGCCTCGGTCATCAGCATGGATCAATTCCCCGCCGGTTCGGAAGTGGGCAAATCGGCTGACAGCTTTGCCAAGGCCGATATCTGGGCCGCGCAGGATGACTTTTTAAGCAAAATCGCCGACCTGAACACCGCCGCCGAGGCGATGAAAGCCGCTGCCGGCACCGATGCGGAGAGCATGAAAGCCGGCGTTATGGCTTTGGGCAAGGCCTGCAGTGCGTGCCATACATCCTATCGTCAATCCGAAGGCTGACAGCGACGGGGCGGGCCTAGGCCCGCCCTAGTTTTTCCAAACGGTTGACCCGCAGGCGGGCGAAATCGTCGCCTGCGTGGTAGCTGGAGCGGGTCAAAGGTGTCGCCGACACCATGCTGAAGCCTTTGCCCCAAGCGGCCGTTTCATAAGATTTGAATTCTTCCGGCGTCACAAAGCGGTCAATACGGTGGTGCTTGGGCGTGGGTTGCAGATACTGGCCCACGGTCAGAAAATCGACATCGGCGGCACGCATGTCATCCATCACTTGCAAGACGGCCTGACGGTCTTCGCCCAAACCCACCATGATGCCGGATTTGGTGAACAAGGTCGGGTCCAGTTCCTTCACCTTTTGCAGCAGACGCAGGCTGTGGAAATAGCGCGCACCGGGGCGAACCTCGGGGTACAGGCCGGGCACGGTTTCTAGGTTGTGGTTGAACACATCGGGGCGCGCGGCCACCACCGTTTCAAGGGCAGCGGGCGGGCATTTGAGGAAATCGGGGGTCAGCACCTCGATCGTCGTATCGGGGGATCGGTGACGGATCGCGCGGATCGTCATGGCGAAGTGGTCCGCGCCGCCATCGTCCAGATCGTCACGGTCGACCGAGGTGACAACGACATGTTTCAGCCCCAGTTCAGCCACCGCATGGGCCACTCGGCCCGGTTCAAAACTGTCCAGCGCCTTGGGTTTTCCCGTGGCGATGTTGCAAAACGAACACCCACGGGTGCAAATCTCGCCCATGATCATCATCGTGGCGTGGCCTTGGCTCCAGCACTCGCCCACGTTGGGGCAGCTGGCCTCTTCACAGACCGTTACCAGCTTTTTGTCGCGCAAGATGTCGCGGGTTTTTATGTAACCCTCTGACGTCGGAGCCTTGACGCGAATCCAGTCAGGCTTTTTGGGCTGCGGATTGTCTGGACGATGCGCCTTTTCGGGGTGGCGTTCTTCGGGCAGGGTCAAATCGCGCGACATCGAAGGCTCCATCAGATTTTGGGCAGCCATAGCCTTTGTGGGCGTGAAAGAAAAGTTGTTGTCGCACAAAAGACCCAAACCACACCGCAAAGCGGCTATGCGCAAAGAGGCCGCGCGAAAAGTCGTCGCAATTGCCCCTTAAACTATGGTCTGCGCTTTGATAGTCACTATATCACAGTGGCGTGCAAAACCTGTGTCCGCACCCGTCTGCCCGCATGTTTTTGCGGGTGGGGGGCGGAAAGGCTGCGTTTTTGCACCAGAATTGCAACCTGTCTTGGACCGGAGAGACTTATGACCACGAACACCACCACCGCGGGCAAATGCCCTGTCATGCATGGGGCTGGCAGCCAGACAACCTTTGCCGCTCGCTCAAACCGCGACTGGTGGCCGAACCAGTTGAACCTGAAAATCCTGCACCAGCATTCGGCCAAATCCAACCCGATGGGCGCGGATTTCTCCTATGCCGAGGCGTATCAGAAGCTGGATCACGCGGCCCTTAAGGCCGATCTGTTTGCCCTGATGACCGACAGCCAAGATTGGTGGCCGGCCGATTGGGGCCATTACGGGCCGCTGTTCATTCGCATGGCGTGGCATTCGGCAGGGACTTACCGCACAGGCGATGGTCGCGGGGGCGCGGGTGCAGGAACGCAGCGCTTTGCGCCGCTGAACTCTTGGCCGGATAACGTAAACCTTGATAAGGCCCGCCGCCTGCTGTGGCCGATAAAGCAAAAATACGGCAATGCGATTTCTTGGGCCGATCTGATGATCTTGGCGGGCAATGCTGCATTGGAATCGATGGGCCTGAAGCCCTTCGGCTTTGGCGGCGGCCGTGCCGATGTGTGGGAGCCTGAGGAAGATATCTACTGGGGCAACGAAGACGTCTGGTTGGATGACAAACGCTATGCAGGCGACCGCCAGTTGGAAAACCCGCTGGCCGCTGTGCAGATGGGTCTGATCTATGTGAACCCCGAAGGGCCAAACGGCGTGGCTGATCCGGTGGCATCCGGCCGCGACATTCGCGAAACCTTTGCGCGTATGGCGATGAATGATGAGGAAACCGTGGCCTTGGTCGCGGGCGGGCACACATTTGGGAAAGCGCACGGCGCAGGCGATCCGGCCTTGGTCGGGCGCGAGCCGGAAGGCGCTGGCCTTGAAGAGCAGGGTCTGGGCTGGAAGAACGCCTTTGGCACTGGCGTGGGGGCCCATGCCACGGGGTCAGGGATCGAAGGCGCTTGGAAACCCAATCCGACGACCTGGGATATGGGCTATTTCAAAGTCCTGTTCAAATATGACTGGGCCTTGGGCAAAAGCCCCGCAGGGGCGCAGCAATGGCACCCCGTGGACTGTGCGCCCGAAGACCGCGTGGTCGATGCCCATGATCCCTCCGTCACCCATCCGCCGATGATGACCACCGCCGACATGGCGATGAAGATGGATCCGATCTACGGCCCCATCTCGCGCCGCTTCCATGACGATCCGGCGGCTTTTGCCGATGCCTTTGCCCGCGCTTGGTTCAAACTGACGCACCGCGATATGGGGCCGAAGGGTTTGTATCTGGGCCCCGATGTTCCGGCCGAGGATTTGATCTGGCAAGACCCGATTCCCGCACGCCGTCACGATGTGATCTCGACCGAGGATATCGCAGCGCTGAAGGCGGCGATTTTGGCAACGGGCTTGAGCGTGGCGGAACTGGTGGGGGCGGCTTGGGCCTCAGCCTCGACCTTCCGCGGGTCGGACAAGCGTGGCGGGGCCAATGGCGGGCGGGTGCGTTTGGCACCGCAGACCGATTGGGCGGTGAACCAGCCTGCGCAATTGGCCCGTGTGCTTGCAGCGCTGGAAGGTGTTCAGGCGGCGTTCCAAGCGCAGGCTGGCGTTAAGCATGTGTCGATGGCCGATCTGATCGTGCTGAGCGGGGTTGCGGCGATTGAACAGGCCTCGGGCTTGCCCGTGCCCTTCACCCCCGGTCGCACCGATGCGTCGCAAGCGCAGACAGATGTGGAGTCTTTTGCCGTTCTGGAACCCGCAGCCGATGGCTTCCGCAACTATCTGCGGGCGAAGTACACCGTCTCGGCCGAGGAATTGCTGGTCGACAAGGCGCAGCTTTTGACCCTGACCGCGCCGGAAATGACGGTTCTGGTCGGCGGGTTGCGCGTGCTGGGGGCCAATGTCGATGGGGCCAAGCATGGGGTGTTGACCGACACTGTCGGTGTTCTGAGCAACGATTTCTTCGTTAACTTGCTGGATATGGGCACCGTATGGAAAGCCACATCCGAGGCGCAAGACGTGTTTGAAGGGCGTGATCGCAAGACAGGCCAAGTCAAATGGACAGGCACGCGGGTCGATCTGGTCTTTGGATCAAATTCGCAACTGCGCGCCTTGGCCGAGGTTTACGCCCAAGACGACGCCAAGCCCCGCTTCGCGCAAGACTTTATCGCCGCTTGGACCAAGGTGATGAACCTTGACCGCTTCGATCTGGCCTAAGCGCTTGAGATACCGACCAAAGGGGGGCCATCGGCCCCCCTTTGTTTTGCCCCTGCCCTATCCGATGCGCGGGCCTGCTTTGCCATAAGTCTCGTCATAATGCCGACGCAGACGCTGCAAAGCGATGCGCAGCACGATCTTGCCGGACCGTGCGGCCCAGCCCATGCGCTGCTCGGCAGCCTCTATCCCTTCTAAGAAGCAGCACCCCCGCAGCGCCACATCGCCCAAACCCGGCCCCAGATCGCGCAAGGCTGCGGCCACACGGTCACGCGCGGCGCGGGGGCCTTCGCCCATGCCCGCATCGCCGCGAAAACCGCCGCGATCACCCGCCGTTAAGAACCTGTCCCAATTCTGCGCCACGCGCGGGCCCATCTGGGCCAGTTCGAAATCCTCGCGCAGACGGTCTGCGGCGCTGACCAGATCGGGGGTCAGAAACGCCTGCCCGTCTTTGTCTTTGCGGCGCCCCAAAACCGCCACGGGGTTTTCGGCCAGATTGTAGCGCAGGCGGCGCGGGCCTTCGGGGGCGGGGATGTCTTTTTCATCCCAATCGCGGTGCTGGTTGGCAAAGGGCATGGCGGCTTCGGCCAAGCCTGCGGGCGCATCTTCAAGGAACCGCTTCAGCGCCAAGCGCCCGACGTTTGACAGGGCATAGGTCGTCACCCGCCCCGCTTTGCGCAGGGATATCCAGTCTTTCACCACAAAGGCCTGCGCAAACTTGCGTTCGACCACGCCGGTGCGCGCGGTACGCCCGTCGGGAAATTCGCGCATCACCACGGCGCGTTCCAGATCGGGGGCAATGGCCAAAACCGCCCCCGGTTCGGCCAGTCGGCGCAGCACGCGGCGGCCTTCATGCAGGATGGCGGCTTCGTCAAGGGCGGGGGATGGGGGGCGCAGGGCGGCGGACATGGCTTCCTCCAGTGGGGGTTGGGCAAGGTGATCTAACGCTTCGTCCAGCAAAGGATCATCGCGGCGGGTTTCATAGCGGCGCACTTGCCGCAGGATGGTAGACGCATGCAGACCGTCGCGCCGTGCGAGGGCGCGCAGCGACAGGCCACTGGCCGTATGGTCCAGATACAGGCGCACCGCGTCGGGAAGCCAATCCGGCAGGGTCAGGGGAAGGCAAAGGTTGGATCGCATGGCAGGGTCCGACTGCGGGCCCAAGGGCTGCAGATTTGCAAAGGGATTTTGGCCAAGACTGACGGGCATTGTTTACCGAAAGGTTAAAATGATCTGTATTTTCCTATAATTGTCGCGAAATCTTAAACAAACGGGAAAGGAACGCGCGGTCAAAATCCGCAATCCGCAACACCGGACGGGCTTGGGGCAAGATGGCCTTCTTACGATTTCACACCGGAGTTGCCACAATGACCGACTTTCGCGCCCTGTTATCCGACCTGCGCCGCCCGCAAATGCTGATCCGCGCCGCGCGATACGGTCTTTGCGACTATCGCCGCGACCGCGACCTGCGGCGGTTGTTGCAGGGGCAAACCCCCTCGCCCAGCCAAACCGTGCCGCGATTGTTGAACGAAGAGCAACAGATAGAGGCGACCCGTACGGCAGGTGACGCCGCCTATTCCATCGCCCGCCATATCGAGGTGCTGATCGCCCTGATGGCCGAAGTGCGCCTGTTGCCGCGCACAGGCGTGCAGGCGTAACAAAAAGGCCCACGCCGGTTGCACGGCGCGGGCCTTTTTTGACGGGTGGCGTCTTAGACGAACATATCCGGCATCGCGGCTTTGCGGATGGCGACAAAGGCGTCAAGCTCTTCCTGCTTGCCCTCGTCCAGCGCCGGCTGGACGTAATCGCCCAGCATCTTTTTAACCCGCTCTGCCGCCAAAGTCTGCGTATCGCGCGACCCTTCCTCGGCCCAAGTCTCGAACGGTTTGTAATCAAACAGGTCCGACCGCCAGAACGCCGTTTTGAAATTCGACTGGGTGTGTTCGCAGCCCAAGAAGTGCCCGCCCGGCCCCACTTCGCGCAACGCGTCCATCGCTTGGCCGTTGGTGTCCATGTGGATGCCCTGCGCCAGATGGTGCAGCGTGCCCAGCTGGTCAGCGTCCATCACGAATTTCTCGTAGGACGAGACCAAGCCGCCTTCCAGCCACCCACAAGCGTGCAGCATAAAGTTCACACCCGCCAAAAGCCCCATGTTCAGGCTGTTGGCCGATTCGTAGGCCGCCTGCGCGTCGGGTAGTTTTGACCCGCAAAACGCCCCCGCCGACCGATAGGGCAGCCCCAAGCGCCGC
>JBAXLX010000199.1:0-6500 GCA_037134595.1 Pseudomonadota bacterium | reverse complement strand
GACCAAAAGCGTGTCGGATGTGATTGCGGTGTCCTCCAACATCGGCGCGGCGCATATCGGGCTGATGATCGGGGGCGAGCGTCAAAAGGCCTTCCTAGGCAGTTTGGGCCTGCTGTCCGCCCCGCAGATCGAACTGATCGAGGCCCCCTCGGCCAAATCGCATTTTCAAAAGCCGTGGGGCGACATCGCCACTGTCACGGCCTCTTACGGACATGGCGTGTCAACAAGCCTGCTCAACCTCGCCGCCGCTTACGCCACCATCGGCAACGGCGGTGTCAAGGTGACGCCGACTTTGCTGCATTCTGAAAGCCGCGCCATCGGCCCGCGCGTGATCACCCAAGCCACGGCCAAAGCCTGTGTCACCATGATGCGCCGCGTTGTCACCGACGGGACCGCCACCTTTGCCAATGTGCCGGGTTATGAGGTGGCAGGCAAAACCGGCACCGCTGAAAAGCCCAAGAAAGACGGGCGCGGGTATGATAAGCAAAAAGTGATCAACACCTTCGCCTCGGTTTTCCCCGCCAGTGACCCGCAGTATGTTCTGATTGTGACTTTGGACGAGCCGGTGGAAACCGCAGGCCCCAAACCCTTGCGCACGGCGGGTTACACGGCCGTGCCCGTCGCGGCCGAGATCATCCGCCGCATCGGGCCTTTGGTGGGTCTGCGCCCGATCTTGGACGAGGCGAGTTTTCCTGCGGTCAACGCCCCCCCCAAACAACCTTTGGCGCAGGAGTAGGGGCGATGGCTTCGATGCAATCTGCGCCCTTTGCCAGCCCGCGCCGCCTTTCGCATCTGGGCCTTTCGGCACGGGGCGGGCGCGATCCGCTGGTGACCGGGATCACCGCTGACAGCCGCGCTGTAAGGGCGGGTTTTTTGTTTGCCGCCCTACCCGGATCGGCACTGCACGGCGCAAGCTATATCGCCACGGCGATCGAGGCGGGTGCAGCCGCGATCCTGACCGATGCTATCGGGGCCAGTCTTGCGCAAACGGCCCTTGCCGGTGCCCCCGTGGCGCTGGCGGTGGCAGAAGACCCGCGCGAGGCTTTGGCGAGTGCGGCAGCCCTGTGGTACGGCGCGCAGCCTGAAACAATCGTGGCTGTTACAGGCACCAACGGCAAAACCTCGACCGCGACCTTTTGTCGCCAGATTTGGATGCAACTGGGCCTTGCCGCAATCAACATAGGCACCACGGGGGTTGAGGGCGCTTGGGCCGCCCCCTCGTCGCACACCACGCCCGACCCTTTGACGCTGCATCTGATGCTGTCGCAAGCCGCCGCCGCCGGGGTGACCCATGCCGCGATGGAGGCGTCAAGCCATGGGCTAGACCAGCGCCGGATGGACGGGGTGCGCTTGAAGGCCGCAGGGTTTACCAACTTCACCCAAGACCACTTGGACTATCACAAGACCTTTGACGCCTATTTCGCCGCCAAAGCCGGCCTTTTCACCCGTCTTTTGCCGCTCGATGGCACAGCGGTGATCAACTTGGATGATCCCAAAGGTGCAGAATTGGCCGCCATGGTGCGCGCCAAGGATCTGGGGCTGATCACCGTAGGCCACGCGCCCGAGGCTGACTTGCGCCTGTTGGCCCACCGCTATGATGCCACAGGCCAAGACCTGCGGTTGTCGTTTCGCGGCGTGACCTATCAAACCCGCCTGTCGCTGATCGGCGGCTTTCAGGCCGAAAACGTGGCGCTGGCGGCGGGTTTGGTGATCGCGGCCGGGGGGCGTGCTGGGGATGTCATAGCGACCCTTCCCGCGCTGACAGGCGTGCGCGGGCGGATGCAACTGGCCGCCACGCGCAACAACGGCGCATCGGTTTTTGTCGACTATGCCCACACGCCGGACGCTATCGCCACCGCTTTGCAGGCCCTGCGCCCGCATGTGATGGGGCGGATTGTGATTGTCTTTGGCGCAGGTGGCGACCGCGACACCACCAAGCGCCCGCTGATGGGGCAAGCCGCACAGGCGCATGCTGATGTGCTGTTTGTCACCGATGACAACCCGCGCAGCGAAGACCCCGCCCTGATCCGCGCCGCCATCCTGCAAGCCTGCCCCGAAGCCACCGAAGTCGGCGACCGCGCCGAAGCGATCTTGCGCGGGGTCGATGCGCTGGGCGCGGGCGATGCCTTGCTGATCGCAGGCAAGGGGCATGAAACGGGCCAGATCATCAAAGGCGACATTTATCCCTTTGATGACGTTGAACAGGCCAGCATCGCGGTGGCGGCTTTGGACGGTGTGATATGACCCAAGCCTTATGGACATCGACCGAGGCTGCCGCCGCCACAGGCGGCACCAGCACCTGTGCGTGGTCAGCCAGCGGCGTGTCAATTGACACGCGCAGCCTGCAACAGGGCGATCTGTTTGTGGCGCTGAAAGACGTGCGCGACGGGCATGAGTTTGTCTCGCAGGCGCTCTCCAAAGGGGCGGCAGCGGCGCTTGTCAGCCATATTCCTGACGGGCTTGATAGGTCTGCACCCCTGCTAATCGTGCCGGATGTCTTGGCGGCTTTGACGGCTCTTGGGGCGGCGGGTCGTGCACGAAGCACGGCCAAGGTCGTAGGCGTGACGGGATCGGTCGGCAAAACCTCGACCAAAGAGATGCTCCGCGCCATTCTGGGCGGGCAAGGCCGCGTTCATGCGGCGGAAGCCAGCTACAACAACCACTGGGGCGTGCCGCTGACCTTGGCGCGGATGCCCCAAGATGCCCAATTCGCCGTGATCGAAATAGGCATGAACCACCCCGGCGAGATTGCACCCCTGTCGCGCCTGACCCGCCCGCATGTGGCCCTGATCACCACGGTGGCGGCAGCGCATCTTGAGGCGTTCGGTGATATCGTAGGCATCGCCCAAGAAAAGGCCGCGATTTGTGAGGGGCTGGAACCGGATGGCACCGCTGTGCTGCCCGCCGATCTTGACACCACGCCGCTGCTTTTGGCCGCGGCAAACCGCCACAACGCCCATATCCGCAGCTTTGGCACCAGCGCCCAAGCGCAGTACCACCTGACCTCGGCCAGCGTGGGGCAGGGGGCGACGATTGTGCGCGCTGAACGCGCAGGCGTGCCGTTTTTGTTCAAAGTTCGCTCGCCGGGGCGGCATTTTGCCTTTAACGGGTTGGCCGCATTGGCGGTGGCCGATGCCTTGGCGCTGGACCCTGTGATTGCCGTGACCGACCTTGGCCTGTGGTCGCCCCCCGCCGGACGTGGCACGCGTGAGCGGATTTTGCTGGATCGGCTGGAAGATGACGGGTTCGACCTGTTTGACGATGCGTTCAACGCCAACCCCGCCTCGATGGCGGCAGCTTTGGATGTGCTGATCGCAGCCACCCCGCAAGACGGTGCGGGCCGCATTGGGCAAGGCCGACGCATTGCCATTCTGGGCGATATGCTGGAACTGGGGCCAACCGAAGCCGCCCTGCACCGCGCCATTGCCGATCATCCGGGGCTAGAGCAGATCACGACGATCCATTGTGTCGGCCCGCGGATGCAGGCCCTGCACGACAGCCTGCCCCGCGCCCAACGCGGCGCGTGGGTGGCGCAGGCGCAAGACCTGCTGCCGCGTCTGCGCAGCCTTGTGGATGCGGGCGATGTGGTGCTGGTCAAGGGATCAAAGGGCATCAAAGTGTCACTTCTCGTTGACGGATTGCGCAAACTAGGCCACTCGGTTCCCATGCAAGGAACTGCCCAGATCTTTGGAGGGGAATGAATGCTATATTGGATGACGCAGTTTGCCGACGGCGGTGGCATTTTCAACCTGTTCAAATACATCACCTTCCGTGCGGGCTGTGCATTCATCACGGCGTTGATCTTTGGGTTTATCTTCGGCCGTCCGCTGATTGACCTGCTGCGGCGCAAGCAGGGCAAGGGCCAGCCGATCCGCGAAGATGGCCCGCAAAGCCACTTCTCCAAGGCGGGCACGCCCACGATGGGCGGGTTGTTGATCCTGTCGGCACTGGTCTTTGCCACGCTGGTCTGGGCGCGGCTGGACAATCCCTATATCTGGATCGTGCTGTTGGTGACGCTGGCCTTTGGCGGGATCGGCTTTGCCGATGACTATGCCAAAGTGACCAAGCAAAACACCAAGGGCGTGTCGTCGCGCATCCGCGTGCTGCTGGGGCTATTGATCGCCGGTTTGGCAACCTATGCGGCGGCCAGCTTTCATCCGGCGGGGCTGACAGGGCAACTGGCCTTGCCGATTTTCAAGAACGCGCTGATCAATCTGGGCTGGTTCTATGTGCCCTTCGGGATGTTTGTCATTGTCGGTTCGGCCAATGCGGTCAATCTAACGGATGGGTTGGACGGGCTGGCCATTATGCCCGTGATGATCGCAGGCGCCACGCTGGGCGTGATTGCCTATGTGGTCGGCAATTTTAACTTCGCCGAATATCTTGGCGTGCATTTCGTACCGGGCACCGGCGAGATTTTGATCTTTGCCGCCGCCCTGTTCGGCGCGGGCCTAGGATTTTTATGGTACAACGCCCCACCCGCCGCCGTGTTCATGGGCGACACGGGCTCGCTGGCCTTGGGCGGCGCGCTGGGCGCGATTGCGGTCTGCATCAAGCACGAAATCGTGCTGGCCATCGTGGGCGGGTTGTTCGTGGTCGAGGCGCTGTCGGTGATCATCCAAGTCGCCTATTACAAGCGCACCAAGAAACGCATCTTCCTGATGGCCCCGATTCACCACCATTTCGAAAAGCGCGGCTGGGCCGAACCGCAGATTGTGATCCGCTTCTGGATCATCGCGCTTATTCTGGCCATGCTGGGGCTTGCCACGCTGAAGGTGCGCTAGGGGCGGGGCTTTCGCCCGCCCCGCTTGGCTTACCAGTGGCCTGTGTTGCCCATGCTCGCCCAAGGCTCTTGCGGGGGCAGGCTGTCGCCCATCTGCAAAATCTCGATCGAGATGTTGTCGGGGCTGCGCACAAAGGCCATGTGCCCATCGCGCGGCGGGCGGTTGATCGTGACACCGGCAGCGGCCAGCTTGGCGCAGATGTCATAGATGTTTTCAAACTCGTAAGCCAAATGGCCAAAATGCCGCCCGTCAGAGGGCAGACCGGTATCGCCATCCCAGTTATAGGTCAGCTCAACCGGCGCTTCCGGCTGGCCGGGGGCCGCCAGAAAAATCAGCGAAAAGCGGCCCTTGTCGTTGTCGATACGACGGATTTCTTCCAAGCCGAGCAGCTTGTAAAAGGCCAAAGACGCTTCCAGATCCAAAACGCGGACCATCGTGTGCAGATACCGAACTTTCATCGCGGGGATTCCTATCCTATGGGGGTGGCCGCAGTGTAACAGGCCAAAGCGGGCGCGTCAGCGGCCAAATCAGCCTGCCCCTGACATTCCCGCGCCTGACGGCTATTCTACCCCCGACTCACGCCCGAAAGGCCCGCTATGCCCCTGTCCCCCGACCAGATTGCCGAGATCGAAGCCGCCCGCGCCACCCCGCGCCTGACCCTGCGCGCGGTCAGCGAGGGGATGGAACGCCATCTGTACAAAGCCTATCCCGTGCTAGACCACGGGCTGGTGCGGGTGATCGACTATATGGGCGACGACGGGGCCATCGTGCAGGCCGCCCGCGTCAGCTATGGGGCGGGCACCAAACATGTGCAAAACGACGAAGGGCTGATCCGCTATCTGATGCGGCATTGGCATTCGACCCCGTTCGAGATGTGCGAGATTAAACTGCACATCAAATTGCCGGTCTTTGTCGCCCGCCAATGGATCCGCCACCGCACCGCCAATGTGAACGAATACTCCGCCCGCTATTCGATTCTGGACCGCGAGTTTTACATCCCCGACCCATCCCAATTGGCCGCGCAATCCAGCGTGAATAACCAAGGGCGGGGAGAGGTGCTGTCAGGCGAAGAAGCCGTCCGCGTGCTGGATACGCTTAAACGCGATGCCACAACCGCCTATGACCATTACGAAGACATGCTCTCGCAAGAAGGCCAACAGGGGCTGGCGCGCGAATTGGCGCGGATGAACCTGCCGATGAATATTTACACCCAATGGTATTGGAAGGTCGATCTGCACAACCTGTTCCATTTCCTGCGCCTGCGGGCCGACAGCCACGCCCAATACGAAATCCGCGTCTATGCCGACGAGATGTGCCGCTTGGTCAAAGACTGGGTGCCATTGGCCTATGCGGCCTTTGAAGATTACCGCATGGGCGGGGTAACATTCAGCGCCAAGGCCTTGGCCGTGCTGAAACGACGGCTGGCGGGGGAGGCGGTGGATCAAGAGAGCAGCGGGATGAGCAAGGGGGAATGGCGGGAGTTTGTGGAGGTTTTGGGGTAGGGGAGCGAATACAACTTTAGATGTGTTGCCGAAATTAAGTAATTTCGGCCGATCTAGACTCGGCGTTTTTTGAAATTTGATAATCTATGGAGATTTAATATGCGAATTGAAGGTCGTGAGGTTGTCGGCAAACAAACCGAAGTCTCAGCGAGAACATTACTTTCCTTCAGTGTGGTTGTGATCGTTATTCACGTTTACAAAATATCAGCGACTG
>JBAXLX010000198.1:0-6546 GCA_037134595.1 Pseudomonadota bacterium | reverse complement strand
AGGGTCCTCAAAGATATCGGCGGGGGTTTTGGCTTTGAGCCACGCTGCACGGTCAAAGGTGGGCCAATCTTCAACGGGCAGCGGGGTTTTGGCCGTGGGCAGCTTTGGTGGTTTGATCTTATTCGGCATCGTCCTGCCCCTCTGCGAGCAGATCATCCATCATCTTGTCAAACCGCTTGATCGCATCGCCCTGCTCCATCCCCACATAGGCGCGCAGGGTGGTCTGTAGGTCTTTGTGGCCTAGAAGCATTTGGACCGTCGGGTAATCCCCCGGATTGCGCTCGAGATAGAGCTTGGCCGCCAGATGGCGATAGAGGTGGGCATTCACGATCAGCCCCGTCTCGCGTTTGATGAAGGTCTTGATCTGCACGCTGAGGCCATCTTCCCGCTTGGAGCCGCCGCTGGTGTTGGGGAAGAGATAAGTGCTGCCGCCCCGTACGAGGATCGGCAGACAGCGGGTCACATAGATGTCGAGGTATTTGCAAAGCCCGCTCGGCAGCGTGAACTCGAGGTCTCGGGCGTTCTTCACCTCATGGGCGGGCAGCACAATGTGACGGGTTGTGGCGGCACCCTTGCCGCCCAACCCAGTCGGGCGTGTCTCCAGCACATGCACCCCAAGCTGCAGGCTTGCGAGGTTCTTGATCCGCAGCGGTGCGCCCAAGATCAGGATCGCCACGGCAAGGGCCGATTGTGCGCGCAGGGCTTGGGCGGGAGAAAGTCGGCCCAAAGGGGGCAGGGCCGCAAACACAATCCCGGGCAGACCAATCAGGCGCTGGACCGCATCCTGGCTGTCAAACTGGCGCAGACGCGCACGGTTTTTGTCGGTCATGCCGCCCGTCTTCGGGGTGATGCTGCGGGCAAGGGCGCGCAGCTTGTCGATCTCCTCCTCCGGCACCTTTACCCAATGCCGCGCCGCGTTGATCAGCGTTCGCGCGTAGTTGGCCAGTTGGCCGGTCTTGCGTTTGCCATTGCGCTCATGCTGCACCCGCAGAGCGGCTTTGGCGGCATCAGGCGCCACAAGGTCACAAAGCCCCGTGATGGTCTTGGGGTCGCGCCCGCTTTGGGCAAGGGCACTCGCGATCTGATAAATCCGCAACTTTACGTCGCGCAGAGTGGTGGGGGCCATGGCCTTGCGCGGGGTCTCCTCGAATGGGTCCAGCACCGCCAGATGGTGGAGGTAGGCCTCGACATCCGTCACAAATGTCTCGGAGAAGTCCGCTTCCGCCAGTGCGTAAGCGCGGCTGTGGTTGGGGACCTTGATCTCCACAGTGGGCCAGCCTGCCACCGTCGTCCGGCAGCGGCCCCATGCCAGTGCCAAATCGCGGTGCACCGCCTTCGGGCGTTCGGTCAGGCTTTCTTTGCCCAAAGCCACTACGAAGCGATCCACATCTGCTTGGCGCACGACCGCAGGCGTAATGCCCTCCGCCGTGCACCAGCTCATGAACCGCGACAACCGCGCGCGTTCATAGCGACCCTGCACTTGATCCAGCAGCACCTCCCACTCCGTCGCCAAAGCGCCCCGCCGTTTGCCGGCGATCACCTTCGCCCCGGTCAAAGACAGTGCCGCCGTCAGCCCGGACTTCATATTGGCCCAGCGTGGCGCGGAGAGCCCCACCATTTGCGCGGTCACCCCGGCGATCTGCCGGTTCAGCGCGGCAAGGTCTGCGGGCACCTGATCCGGCGTCTTGCCGAACACCTTGGCGAATGTGCGCAAAGACGAGCGCAGGTCCTGGCGGCGCTGGTCAGAGAGGTCATCGCGAACCCCAAGGGCGTCAATCACCTCGTGCAGGGTCGAAGGCGAAACTCGTGAGGCGGTCTTCGTGGACATGCGTAGACTCCTAGTGACAGGCGTGGACATAGCAGCCATAAACGTGAAAATCTATACACAAAATAGCAAGTGAACTTAGACAAAAACGTAACTTAATACATAAAAACAGAAGGTTATGTATCGACAATTCCATGCCTCAGCACCCCATGCAGGACGCGATATACCGCTCCAAATCCGCGCGCTGGACCCGTACCAACCGACCCACGCGGCAGGCCGAAAGCGCCCCCCGGTCGATCATCCGCCGCACCGTCTTCGACGACACCGCCAGGATCGCCGCCACGTCATCGACCGACAAAAGCTGGGGCAGGGGGGTCGCAATCGGCAGCGGCGCGTCAGTCATCGGCATCAGTCTGCCCCACCCCTTTTGCCGTCTCCGCCAGCCAACGCCGCGCCTCCGCACGGGCAATCAACCGCACCAGCGCGATCAGCGCTTCATGCGCGTCGCCCTGCGAAGGCATCTGCCTTGGCTCGGTCATCTGGGGACAGGAGGGTGTGCGTCTGATCATTCCCCGACGCTAGGGAGCGAAAACAGGCCGCGCTGGCGTTAACCCTGTGACAGGGCCGCCGACGGCATCTCCTTCGGTCGCGGCTTGGGCGGGTACCAGTAGGTTCGCAGGCTATGGGCGGCCTTCTCTTCCTCGCCGATCCATTGGAACACCATGAACACTAGGTCGCCAAATGCCGTGTGGTCACTTCGGCCTTTGTCCGGCTGAAGGCCTTTCGACAGCAACCAATCAATGGCCAAAAAGCTGATCAACAGGCGCAGATCATCCTCGCTTGGGCGGCCACCGGCCTTAACATCGTCGTTCTGGCGAGCCTTCCCGCGTGACAGGATCAAGGGCTCCAACCGAGGGGCGGACTGCTTGCCGCCCGGACGATTGCGGCCAGGGACGAGTTGCCCACCCTGAAACAAACAACTCCTGAGCAACGACACCAGCGCGTCCGGGGGAGCAGTCTTTGCCCATGCCTTCAGGCCAAAGCCAAGCGGGCGAAACCTGTCGATGGTCAGAGACAGCCGACTTGCACGGCCTTCAATCTCCCGAACGATCCCCGGCGGAAGGGCCGCGACACGGGTACGGATCAAGCCAATCTTGGGTGCGCCCGATGAGGTCAGCAGTTTAACAAGACGGGATAGATGAGCGAGCCCCTGCGCCGTAACACCCATATCCCTCGCCGCAGACCAAGCCGAAATGCTCGCCTCAATCCGCTCAGCTAGGGCCGCGGTAGCACCGCTCCAGTCCTTAACCGAGCCCGCCCGGATCAGGCGCTCAAGGTCACCGCGCTGGTCGGGGTTGAGGGTGAACTGCGCGGTCACTACGAAATCCCTCGGCCAATCGCCTTCACCAGCGGTTTCCCGTTATCTAGATCACTCCAATTCGGGAATGAGAAGCGTCGAAAAGTTCACCAGTGAGGGTCACAATTGTCTGTGGGCAACTTGCTCGCGCCTACGGCATTTGGGGTCATACACCAACGATCGTATGGCTATGGACAAAAGCCTGCGAGTTGCGCCCACTCACTACTATGGAAAAATGAAAAAAATATTTCTAATTTATTTCAATGGATTATGTGCAGTTTGCAACAAATTCTATCCCGTGAGAAGGATTGTCCGAGATGGTGGGGGACTCTAATTTTCCTCCCGACGTCATGCCAATCTGCACCGTAAGAGTCACGCCGCCCCGACGCTCAGTATCTGCGTTCCGGTCGGCGCCAGGCCGTGTGAGCACTGCGGTCGTTGGCGCCTTCCTTCGTGATCTGAAATTGATCCAATCCTGTCCGTCCCGTCATTTTGTCATCCAGAGGCGCCAGAACCGGAAACCGAACATCAGTGAGATGAGCGTAAACAAAACACCTAGCCAACTGCTCAGCCACCAGACTAGGAATTGCTGACTCGTCCAGCCCAATAGATTGGATAATGTGACGGTCTCGATCAGTGACGAGGCAAAGCCGAGCAGCAAGAGGCGCCGCCAGTGCGTCCTTGAGTTGTATTTTAGGCGCGACTCATACCCTAAGCTTGCAGAAATGAGAAAAGCTAACGCAGGTGAGACGGACAGCACAATTGCAATGACTAACACGTAGGGAAAGTGTCCTAGTAAGTGCATTGTCGCCTCCTCGATGGCAGCCGATGGCAGCAGAAGCAGGGCGGAACGGGTACCAAATGCCCAGGAAATCAATAGCCTGCATCCGTGCGGAAAGTAGATCATGAATGCTAAATGGTCGGCATATCTGTAGCCAATATGGTCCTGCAAAGGCACAAAAAGCCATGTGATCGAAATCGCGATGAGGCAAACGATGGTCGCGCCGATCGTTTGCTTGAACAACTCTATCGCGCCGGTCACGACGTCACCTTCGGAGACTCGATCCAAGGCGTGCGATAACGGTCTAGCGAAGCAGCCTGTACTTGCCAGACCGTGTCGTATCCGCGTGACTGAGATAGCCCGCCAGCTCGAGGTCTTTGAGGGCCCGGTAGAAGGTGGGGCGCGATATGCGATTTAGGAGTGCGTGGCTGCGTATCGCCTCTCCACGCACCATTTCCGCGCCCTCTGCCGTGAGCCGCGCAGCGTAGTACACATCCCGCTGAATGCCCGAGAGGTCCGCCAAGCCTAGGTCTTGCTCCATCTCGAACAAGAGCTTGCGTAAACTTGCCAGCTTGTCGCTCGGGAACATACCAATGCCTTTTGTTGCGACTCCAGCATGCAACTGGATGCAGAAGACGGTCAGCAACGTATTGTAAGTCCAACATCAAGGCAAGTCCAGCGCTGGTTTGCGGGCAAGATTCAGGCTCACGACAGGCCGATCCTAACGTGTCTCAGCAACTTCACATTTCTTATTGTATCATAATGATACTTAATGTAAACAAATTTCGACAGATTCGACGAGAATTGCAATATGAATTCCTACTCGGAGCAAGAGGTCTAAAGTGGATTTCGTTACTCTTTCAGCTTTGCAAATAGCGTTTTTTACACCCGGTGCAATTACAGCTATTGTCGCCATCGGGCTGGTATTGGCATTCAAGTTCGGATTCTTGAGATTTCTGCCGTGCTATGAAAGGCACCTGAATTCGGTACAGAGCACGCACCTTCATCCGACACCCCGACTGGGCGGCGTCGCGATAATGGCAGGCTTCATCGCGTTGGCCACCGTAGGATTGCCAAACACGGCGGTATTGGTGACCGTCTCGATAGCTCCCATTTTCATTGTCGGGTTACTGGAAGATTTGGGCGTGCCGATGTCTCCGCGTCGTAGGCTGGCATCGGTGGCTGTGAGTTGCCTAATCGAAATCGTGCTTCGCGGTGTCTGGATGCAGCGCTACGATTTGCTTGGGTTTGATGAACTGGTGGCGCAGGCGGCGTTCGGAATTCCCGTCACGCTTCTCCTCGTTGGTGGTATTAGCCATGCCTTCAACTTGATCGACGGTTTGAATGGGCTTGCGTCGGGCGTCGCCGCTTTAGCGGCGTGTGCGCTGGGTACCATTGCCATGTTCGCTGGCGACGTGACGCTTGCGACCACTGGATACATGTTCGGTACGGTGATTGCGGGCTTCATGCCCGTGAATTTCCCGTTCGGTAAGTTGTTTCTTGGCGATGCCGGTGCTTATTGCGTGGGTTATATCCTTGCTTGGATAGGCATCGCGCTGGTTATGCGAAACCCCGACGTGTCTGCGTGGTCGGTATTTCTCGTGTTCCTTTGGCCGGTGGCCGAAACGTTCTGGGCCATTTTCCGTCGCAAGATCAAGGGACTTTCGGTTACTGCTGCGGACAGGATGCATATGCATCATGTCGTGATGCGCGGGCTGGAAATCGCGGTGCTCGGTCCGAACCGGCGCACGATCGCGAATCCGCTGGCCACAATGCTTCTCTTACCTCTTGCTGCGGCGCCGGTCACTGCAGGTGTTCTGCTCTGGCGCGAACCGCTCGCGGGCTTTGCCGCATCGGTTGGCTTCCTGATGATTTACATCCTCACCTATGTTGCGGCTGTCCGTGTTCTTCCAAAGCTTCGGACAAAGGTCACCCCACGAAACCCGGTCGTATCCGTCCCATGACCCAATCTACACTATTAAGTTGGTACGTCGCCCAGCTGAAGCCGAATGGCACATCTCTAGCCGAGCGAAATCTACGCAGACAGGGTTTTTTGCCCTTCATGCCGATGGTCGAGCGGGATGAACGTAGTAGTCGCTGCTTCGAGCGCACGCTCAAGCCATTGTTTCCCGGATATCTTTTTGTAGGCTTCAATCCCGACGTTTTCGACTGGCATCCGATCAACAGCACGCGCGGCATCGCGCGACTTGTCTCGTTTGGGGTCGACGGTCCGCGCCCCGTTCAACACACCTTGATCCAAACTTTGCAAGACAACACCGATGAAGCGGGCATTTTTCGCACGAGCCAGCCTTTGACGGAAGGGGATGAGGTCATCGTCCTCACGGGCCCCTTCGCTGATCAGTTGGCTTGTATCCACAAACTCGACGATACGGGGAGGGCGTGGATACTCCTCAACTTGCTCGGGCGGGAAACCAGGGTTGGCCTGCATCGCAGCCAACTGGCCCGCGCGTAGTTTAGGACATTTTTATCCTGCCGAAGCGGCGATCGCGAAGCTTGAAGCTTCCTATGATCTCCGCCATGGACGAAGAAGTGAAGTCTGGCCACAGGGCATCGACGAACTCCAATTCGCTGTAGGCCATGTGCCAGAGCAGGAAATTCGAAATGCGTATGTTGCCGCCGGTT
>JBAXLX010000197.1:0-6550 GCA_037134595.1 Pseudomonadota bacterium | reverse complement strand
CCGCGCGAGATTGCGTTCTTGCGAGGCGAGGCTCACTGGTTCAGCATCGCCGTCCACATATCCTGCATGGCCGTATCGGTGGCGGCATCAGGAATGGGGTAAAGCTGCGAGCGTTTGAGATAATCGGGCTGCTGGTCCCAGCGCAAAACGGCCTTCGCCTCGGCCGAAAGCAGATCGCCGGCCTTTTGGTTGGCAGGCATCCCCCAATAGCACGAAGATTGCGCCAAAGCGGCTTGGCCCTCGGGCGAGACGATGTATTGCACAAATTCCAGCGCCAGATCAGGCTTGGCGGTGCCCGCCACCACGCCGATCGACTGCGACCAGCGCAGGCCGCCCTGTTTGGGGATGGTCCAATCAAGGTTGGGGTTGTCTTTGGCCAAAACGGCCGTCAACCACTCGCCCCCGCCCACGATGATATCGACATCGCCCGTGGCCAAAGCGGTTTGCGACGACACCACGTCAGACACCTGCTTTGACGCCTTGCGCAGGGCCATCAGCGGCTCTTGCAGCTTGGGCAGGGTGTCGGCGTTGACATCGGCGGTGTTGATCCCCTGCCCCAAGGCCACCAGCCCCAGAACCGGCAGGTAATAGTCATAAATGCCAATCTTGCCGTCATATTTGCCTGAGGTCAGGGCCGCCATATCCTCCATATCGGCAGGATCGACCTTGGTTTTGTCGTAAGAGATGGTGTTGTAGCCGAATTTTTCGGTGACAGCATAGGTTTTGCCATCGACCGTGTTGTTCGCGGCCATCACCAGTTCAGGAAAGAAATCGGCGGTTGGCAGCTTGTCGGCGGGCAGTTCGGCCAGCTTGCCCGCCTCGACCGCGCGGTGCACATCAACCGAGTCGATGACCATCACATCCCAGTCACCGGGTTGGCTTTGATCAAGGATTGCAAGGCCTGCGGCGGTGCCTTCGAATTCCTTCAGGTTGACCTTGACGTTGTACTTTTCCTCAAACGGGGCAATCAGCGCCGGGTCGGTGTGGTCACACCAGACAAGGGCGTTGAGCGTGTCTTGGGCAAAAGCGGGGGTGGCAAGGGTCAGCAAGACAAGGGCGGTCAGGGCGCGTTGGGTCATCAATCTCTCCGGCAGGGGCCTTTTACAGTTGGATAAATAAGTGAGTTCGCCCCAATTGAAAGTCAATCGCAAAGTCAAATTGCGCGCGAGGCGACCGGATCGGCCCTGCGCTGCAGGATTATTTGACATTTTTTTAATCATTTCGCCTCTGCGCCCGGGCACGATTTTTCGCCGAAAAATCGCGGCTTAGCGCGATCAGCGTGACGGCACAGGACGTTGCGGCCGCGCCGTTATTTTTTCGGCGTGTCCGCACGGCTGGGTGGCACGATTTTTCGGCGAAAAATCGGGGCTAGGTAAGACTGCGTTGTAGTCACTTGCAAACCAAGTCGGATATGTCGAACGCCGCGCCCCCTTTGATCGCCCGATCACGCCAGTTTGCGGATATAGGTCCAGGTCGGCACACGGGCATTGCGCGCCACAGAAAAGCTTTCCGCATCGCCCAGATATTCAAAGCCGGCATTGGTCAACACGCGGGCCGAGCCGGGATTGTCTTGAAACACCTCGGCAAACAGGCTGCGGTTGGCTTGCGGGTTGGCGGCGACCAAGGCGCGCACCGCCTCGGATGCGATGCCGGTGTTCCAAAAGGCGGGGGCCACCCAATAGCCGATCTCGGACTGGCCGCGATCCCATTTGCGCTCATCCATCCGCTTGAGGCTGATCACGCCCAAGACCTCGGCCAGACCTGCAGCCGAACCGTCGATGGCCCAGATATCCTCGGCCCCGCCCTGTTTCATCGCCCGCGCGACATAGGCCTCAGAGGCGCCGGGGGGCAGGGGATGAGGGATGGACTGGGTGCCTTCGGCCACACGGCGATCGCCGGCATAGAGCGCAAAGAGGCCGGCATCCGACCGGCGCACCGGGCGCAGCACAAACGGGCCGGCAGCGATCTGGGCCGACAGGTCGGGCTGCAGGCGTGGCATGGTTACATCAAGGGTCATGGCTTGCTCCGAAACAGCACATGGGGCGGGTTTGGCGGGCTAACCCAAAAGCGAAAGGGACCGGCTTTTCAGCCGATCCCCCGTTTACAGTCCGTTTGTAACGGTTCGGCTTACTCGGCAGCCTCTGCCACCGGCAGAACCGAAATAAAGGTGCGACCCTTCATGCCCTTTTTGAACGTCACGCGGCCTTCGACCACGGCGAAGATCGTGTGATCAGTGCCCATGCCGACACCTTCACCGGGAAACCACGTCGTGCCGCGCTGGCGGCAGATAATGTTGCCCGGAATAGCGGCCTGACCGCCAAACAGTTTCACGCCCAAACGACGCCCAGCCGAGTCACGACCGTTGCGGGTTGAGCCGCCTGCTTTCTTGTGTGCCATTTGGGATTACTCCTGCGCAGCGGAATTGTGAGCGGCACGGCGTGCGGCGGCCGTACCGGTCGCAGCAGCCACACCCGTGGAGTCAGCACCAGCGGCCAGAACCTCGGTCACGCGGACAAGGGTCCACTGCTGACGGTGGCCTTTGGTACGCTGGGACGAATGCTTACGACGGCGTTTGACGAAGTGGATCGTCTTTTCGCCCTTGATCTGGTCGATCACGTCAGCCTGAACCGCAGCACCCGCCACCCAAGGCGCGCCTACGGTCAGCGTCTCGCCGCCAACCATCAGAATTTCATTGAACTGGATCTTGTCACCAGCAATGGCAGCCAGCTTTTCCACCCGCAGAACGTCACCCGCCCGCACCGTGTATTGCTTGCCACCGGTCTTGAGGACCGCAAACATAGTTCTTCCTTTTCTCTCTCCGCGTTCTTTGGCCCCCACGACTGCGGGTGTTTGCGGGTTTCCCCACCTTCGAACAGCGCGCCCCCTGTGGGGCGACATAGATATAAACCCGCACAGCCAATGGCTGGTCAGGATGGTGCATATGTCCCCGAAGCCAACCCAGAGTCAAGCACGGATTTCGCACCTAAAACGTCGCAGGATTTATCCACCGAAACGCCCAATTTCACCCTTGCTCTTCCCCCACCTCAAGGCTAAACCCCGCCACACTTAAGACCCAAGGCACGGAGAGGTGGCGGAGTGGTCGATCGCGCCGGTCTCGAAAACCGGAGTGGGTGCAAGCCCACCGTGGGTTCGAATCCCACCCTCTCCGCCATAACACGTTGAAATCATTGGATGATTTAGGGGTTTTGAAAACCTACCCCCGAACTTACCCTCTATCCCGAAAACGATGCTTTTTGGGCACGGGGTGCGGGTGGCCATGCGTGTAACGTCTAAAGCAATAGCTGTTGAGGTCCACCCAGAAGTGACCCCATAGTCCTTGATAAACTCCACCGTAGTCGCCATCGCGAAACTCCTGCCCAAGGTCAGTCAGGCGTGGAGTCGCAGGTTAACTGATCGTGCAGAAGGTGGGGCCCAGACGCTGCTTACGCCTAACCCACCTCAATGAAAGGTGATCCAGCGCCCGATGCTAACCCGAGCCTGCGACCCTGTCTCCCAAGCGTGCAGATAAACGCATTCATACGTCAGCGACCGCCAGAGGCGCTCGATGAAGATGGTGTCCATGCAGCGACCTTTGCCGCCCATCGATAACCAGCTCCCGACCCGTTTCAGCCGGTCAGTCCAAGCAAAGGACGTAAACTGCGACCCTTGATCGGTGTTCATGATCTGGGGTAAGGCGCACTTGTGGATCGCCTCGTTCAACGCTTCGACGCAGAAGTCAGCCTCAAGCGTGTTCGATATACGCCAGGCCAGCACTTTGCGGGTGTACCAGTCCATTATGGCGCTGGGCTGTTGATTTCCACTGAGAAGTGACCCGGGTAGGCGTATAATTTCCATTGAGATTTGACCCATGTGACCCTCCCCCAAGCGAAGAGCGAGGGGGCCATAGGAGTGATCGACATGGGACTATTGAACGTTATTCGGAAGCTGCGCCTGCGTCAGGGTTTGGCGATCCGGGAGATCGAGCGGCGCACCGGGCTGTCGCGCAACACCATCAAGAAGTATCTGAAGTCCGATACAAGCGAGCCCAAGTTTGCGACGCCGGAACGATCGAGCAAACTTGATCCTTTTTCCGAGAAGCTGACTGGCTGGCTGAAGGCCAATGCAAAGAAGGGACGCAAAGATCGGCAGACGCTGAAGAAGATGCATGCTGATCTTGTCGCTCTTGGCTTCACCGGCTCCTACAACCGTGTTGCGGCCTTTGCACGACATTGGAAAGCAGATCGGCAGCGCGAGGAACAAACGGCAGGGCGCGGCACCTTCGTGCCGCTGGTGTTCGCACCAGGCGAGGCGTTCCAGTTCGACTGGAGCGAGGATTTTGCGGTTGTTGGCGGGGCACGCGTAAAGCTCCAAGTCGCCCATATCAAGCTGTCGCACAGCCGGGCCTTCCTCTTGCGGGCCTATCCCTTGCAGACCCACGAGATGCTGTTCGACGCCCACTGGCACGCGTTTCGGGTCTTTGGCGGCGTGTCAGAACGCGGGATCTACGACAACATGAAGACGGCGGTGGATCTTGTGGGCCGCGGCAAGGCGCGGCAGGTCAATATGCGCTTCCTGGCGATGGCGAACCACTATGTCTTCGAGCCTGACTTCTGCAATCCGGCGGCAGGCTGGGAGAAGGGGCAGGTCGAGAAAAACGTGCGGGACTCCCGCCACCAGATGCTGCAGGGCATGCCGGACTTTCCCGATCTCGCAGCGCTGAATGCTTGGCTGGAACAGCGGTGCATCGCGCTGTGGCACGAGACCGCCCATGGCAAGTTGCCCGGAACGATCGCGGATGTATGGGCCGAAGAGCGGGCGGCCTTGATGCCCTTGCCGGTGGCCTTTGACGGCTTCATCGAGTTGAGCAAGCGCGTCTCGCCGACCTGCCTGATCAGCTTTGAGCGCAATCGCTACAGCGTTCCAGCATCTTTTGCCAATCGCCCTGTCAGCCTTCGGATCTACCCTGAGCGCCTGGTCGTGGCCGCTGAGGGCAACATCCTGTGCGAACACACCCGCATTATTCAACGCAGCCATAAGCTGCCTGCGAAGACGATCTACGACTGGCGGCATTACCTGGCAGTCGTGCAAAGGAAGCCCGGAGCTCTTCGGAATGGTGCGCCCTTCCTGGAATTACCACCTGCGTTCAGACAGTTGCAGGATCACATGCTGCGTAAGCCCGGCGGGGATAGGGAAATGGTCGACATCCTTGCCTTGGTGCTGCAGCACGATGAACAGGCAGTGCTGACCGCCGTGGAACTGGCATTGGCCGAGGGCGTGCCGACCAAGACCCATGTGCTGAACCTGTTGCATCGCCTGGTCGACGGCAAGGTCATCAATGGTCCACCGTTGGATACCCCACAAGCATTGACCCTGCAGCGCGAACCCAAGGCCAATGTCGAACGCTATGACGCCCTGCGCAACCAAGTCGCGGGAGGCCGCCATGCGTCATGACCCCGCCGCCGGCGCCATCGTCATCATGCTCCGCAGCCTGAAGATGTATGGCATGGCCCAAGCCGTTGAGGATCTCATCGAACAGGGCGCCCCGGCTTTTGAAGCCGCTATCCCGATCCTGTCGCAACTGCTGAAAGCCGAATTGGCCGAACGCGAAGTGCGCTCCATCGCCTACCACATGAAGGCCGCACGCTTCCCAGCCTACAGGGACCTCTCGGGATTTGACTTTGCCGCCAGCGAGATCAACGAGGCCACCGTGCGAACCTTGCATCGCTGTGAGTTCTTGGATGGAGCCCAGAACGCGGTCCTGATTGGCGGCCCGGGCACCGGCAAAACCCATGTCGCCACAGCCCTTGGCATCCAGGCAATCGAACATCATCGCCGCAAAGTCCGCTTCTTCTCGACCATTGAATTGGTCAATGCCCTCGAGCAGGAAAAGGACAAAGGCAAAGCAGGCCAGATCGCCGAAAACCTGACCAAACTCGACCTCGTCATCTTGGACGAACTCGGATACCTGCCGTTCAGCGCATCCGGCGGCGCGTTGCTGTTCCATCTGCTCAGCAAGCTTTACGAGCGCACCAGCGTCGTGATCACCACCAATCTCAGCTTCAGCGAATGGGCCACCGTCTTTGGAGACGCCAAGATGACCACAGCTTTGCTCGACCGCCTCACCCACCGCTGCCACATCCTGGAGACCGGAAACGACAGCTTCCGCTTCAAGGCAAGCTCAGCCGCTACAGCCCGAAAAAAGAAGGAGTGAAAACCGCCCTTGACCCAAGCATGACCCAAAATCCATAATCAAAGGCGGGTCAATTCTCGATGGAAAACCCGGGTCACTTCTCAGTGGAAATCAACACGCTCATCGTATCGCGTTCCAGAATGACCATGACCCACCCCTATTTTGTGCGATATATGAACATAGATACGATACCGCACAAAATATCTGGACGGAAGGGGGGATTCATCCTATTGCCCGCCCACAGGGTCGGTAGGGCCAGCAAGAGGATCGCATGGACAAGACAGTGCGCGATCTCGCCACAGCAGTGGCGGGGGTGGAAGATGGGATGACCGTCATGATCGGCGGCTTTGGCGGGTCAGG
>JBAXLX010000196.1:0-6670 GCA_037134595.1 Pseudomonadota bacterium | reverse complement strand
ACATCAAACGCGGCGGCGAATGGATCGAAACGCGGCTTTTGGCATCGGGCAAGCGCACCAACCCGTGGTTTCAAGAATGCGGCCCAAGGATCGTGCAAAACAACGAAATCGTGGCCTTTGATACCGATCTGATCGGCTGCTACGGCATGTGCATCGACATTTCGCGCACATGGTGGGTGGGCGATGCGCGGCCAACCAATGCGATGATCTCGGCCATGCACCATGCGTTAGACCATATCCGCGTGAACATGGACCTGCTCAAACCCGGCGCGCGCATTCGCGACATTGTGCACTCAGGCCACCAGTTGGACGGGCAGTATTGGAAGGGCAAGTATTCGTGCAAAATGCACGGGGTCGGCCTGTGTGACGAATGGCCCTATGTGCCCTATCCGGATTCTTGGGTGGAAGGCTCGTTTGACCATGTGCTGGAACCGGGCATGACACTGTGTGTCGAGGCGCTGGTTTCCCCCGAAGGCGGGGATTTTTCGATCAAGCTGGAAGATCAGGTGCTTATCACGGACACAGGCTTTGAAAACCTGACGAAATATCCTTTCGACCCCCGCCTTCTGGGCTAAGCTGCGGCCCCGATCTTGCGTGCCGCCCCCTTGGCGATTAAGGGGGCGCATCCCGCAGCGAAAGGCCCGCCATGATCCCGCGCTATTCCCGCCCCGAAATGGTCGCCATCTGGTCGCCTGAAAGCCGTTTCAACATCTGGTTCTTGATCGAGGCCCACGCCTGCGACGCCATGGCCGCCAATGGCACGATCCCCAAAGCCAATGCGCAAGCGGTGTGGAAAGCCAAAGACGTTCCATTCGATGTGGCGCGGATTGACGAAATCGAAGCCGTCACCAAACACGATGTCATCGCCTTTCTCACCCATCTGGCCGAGATTGTCGGCGCGGATGAGGCGCGGTTTGTCCATCAGGGCATGACCTCGTCTGACGTTTTGGACACAACCTTCAACATCCAACTCTGCCGCGCCGCCGATCTGCTGTTGGTGGCGATGGACCGGGTTCTGGCCGCCCTGAAAACCCGCGCTTATGAGCATAAAGACACCATCCGCATCGGCCGCAGCCACGGCATCCACGCCGAACCCACCACGATGGGGCTAACCTTTGCGCGCTTTTACGCCGAAATGGCGCGAGGCCGCACCCGTCTGCTCAATGCGCGGGCCGAGGTGGCGACAGGTGCGATTTCCGGCGCTGTCGGCACCTTTGCCAACATCGACCCTTCGGTCGAAGAGCATGTCTGCGCCATGATGGGCCTTGTGCCCGAACCCATCTCCACCCAAGTCATCCCGCGCGACCGCCACGCGATGTATTTCGCCACTTTGGGGGTGATCGCCTCCTCCATCGAAAACGTCGCCACTGAAATTCGCCACATGCAGCGCACCGAAGTGCTTGAAGCCGAAGAGTTTTTCTCGCCCGGCCAAAAGGGGTCTTCCGCCATGCCGCACAAGCGCAACCCGGTCTTGACCGAAAACCTGACCGGTCTGGCGCGGTTGGTGCGCTCTGCCGTCACCCCTGCGCTGGAAAATGTGGCCCTGTGGCATGAACGCGATATTTCGCATTCCTCGGTCGAACGCGCCATCGGCCCTGACACCACCATCACCTTGGATTTCGCGCTGCACCGTCTGGCGGGCGTGATTGAAAAGCTGATGATCTACCCGGAAAATATGCTCAAGAATATGAACCAGTTCAAAGGCTTGGTCATGTCGCAGCGCGTGCTTTTGGCGCTGACCCAAGCCGGTGTCAGCCGTGAAGACAGCTACCGTCTGGTCCAGCGCAACGCGATGAAAGTGTGGGAGGCGGGGGCCGATTTCAAGACCGAGCTTCTGGCCGACCCCGAGGTGACAGCCGCCCTGTCGCCCGCTGATATCGAAGAGAAATTCGATCTGGGCTATCACACCAAACATGTCGACACGATCTTTGCGCGGGTCTTCGGGGCCTGATTTTGCCGTGTTAACCCGCCCTTTACGGCTGCGGCCCTAGGGTGCGGTAACAAGACGATTCGGGGGCGCAATGTCAGTCAATCCACAGTCAAGCGGGCGAGCGCCAAGCCTTTCCGGCGTCGTGGCAAAATCCAATCGCATGGAGACGGCGCAGTCTTTAAAACCGCGCGAAAAGGCTGCGATCATCGTCCGCCTTAGTCTGTCTCAGGGTGCAAACCTGGATCTCGCCTCGCTGTCTGAAGACCTTCAGACCGCCTTGGCCCAACAAATGGGCGACATGCGGCGCATCTCTCGCAGCACGATGGACAGCGTGGTGCGAGAGTTTTTGAGCGAACTTGAAAGTCTTGGCCTGTCCTTTCCCACCGGCCTCTCCGGTGCCTTGTCGATGATGGAGGGGCATTTGTCCGACGGAGCAACAGGGCGGTTGCGCCGTCAAACGGCGGAAAACTCTGGCAGCGACCCCTGGCACCGGATCATAGCTTGCCCGGCGGATCAGCTTTTGCCGGTTTTATTGGACGAAGGGGTCGAGGTTTGCGCTGTCATCCTGTCCAAGCTGCCCGCCCAACTGGCGGCTGAGCTTTTGTCCAAAGTGCCCGGCGATCGCGCGCGCCATCTGGCCTATGCTGTGTCTTTGACGGGCGATGTCTCTCCCGAAACCGTGCGCCGGATCGGGATGTCGGTGGCCGAACAATTGGACACACGCCCCGTCAAGGCATTCAAGGCCAAACCGGGCGAAAGGGTGGGGGCGATCCTGACCAGTGCCCCGGCAGCGCTGCGCGACAGCCTGCTCAAAGGTCTGCAGGAATCAGACGCCGAATTCGCCGAGGTCGTGGAAAAGAGCATCCTGCCCTTCGAACATATCAAAACCAAACTTGGCGCGCGCGATGTCCCTGCGGTGGTCAGGCTGGTCGATACGCAAACCCTGACCACCGCTTTGGCCTTTGCACGCGCCCATCCCAAGCTCGACCCGACGGCGGAATTCATTTTGGCAAACCTGTCGCAGCGTATGAGCCAGTCTTTGCGCGAAGATGCGGCCTCGCGCGGCAAGATCAAAACCAAAGACGGCGAAGAGGCGATGAGCAAGATCGTGGCCGTCATCCGCCAGTTGGAAAGCAGTGGTGAGATCACCTTGCTGCAACCTGACGATTAGGCCGCCAGCCTTCTGGGGGCACCGCCCCGGCAGCCCTTGCCCTTGCACCGTTGGGCGCTTAACTTGCGCCGAGTTTACAAGTGGCAAGGATATCGCGTGCACAAGACGTCCCTTCCCGCCACCAGCAAGGGCATCGCCTTTCTCGCCATCGCCATCTTTTTCTTTACCGCCATGGATGCCTTGGCCAAACACTTGGTCGCCCACTACCCCGCGATAGAGGCCGTCTGGGCGCGCAACGTCGGCCAGTTGGCCTTTGTGCTGATCTATCTTGGCCCCAAAGTGACCACTGCCGTGCGCACTCGTTTGCCGGGGTGGCATGTTCTGCGGTCGGCCACACAACTGGGCACGACGATTTTGTTCTTCACCTCGCTCAATTACATTGGCCTCGCCGAAGCCACGGCCTTGGCGGATATCAACCCTGTGCTGATCACCTTGGGCGCGGGGCTGTTTTTGGGCGAAAACCTCACCCGGGCGCGCTTGATTGCGGTGGGGGTGGCGATGGTGGGGGCCTTGATCCTGATCCGCCCCGGCATGGGGGTATTCACCGCCGCCGCCTTTTTGCCCTTGGCCTGTGCGGTGTGCTATTCGGCCAATATGCTGCTGACGCGACTGGTGGGCGCGCAGGAAAGCCCGTGGGCTTCTATGTTTTACGCGGCACTTTTCGGGTCGATCATCACCTCGGCCCTTTTGCCCTTTTCGTGGAAACCCATCGCCTTGGCCGATATTCCTCTATTTGCCTTGGTCGGCGGCTTGGGCGCTATCGCGCAATTGTTCACCATCCGCGCCTATTCGCTGGCGCAAGCGGCGGTGCTGGCACCCTTTGGCTATCTGGACATGGTCTTTGCCGTTATCTGGTCTGTCGCTGTTTACAGCGCATGGCCTGACCAATTCACCTTGCTCGGCGCGCTTGTGATCGCGCTTGCGGGTCTTTATGTCTGGAGCCAGGAAAGGGCCGGCGCGGGCAAGCGGCCGGCATAGGAATTTTGGCCAAGAAAAGCCCCCCCTCTGCGCTGGCTTTGCGCCTGTCTGATCTGCTGGACAGGGGGCAAAATCTTCTTGTGGTGGCGATGTTGACCTTGCTGCGCGCCCTACCCTATCGGTGGCGTATTGCCTTGGGCGGTTGGGCGATGCGGGTGCTGATTGCGCCTTTTGCAGGCTATAACACGCGCGTGCGCACCCATCTGGCGCTGATCTGGCCCGATTTGCCGGCTGACCGCGTCACCGCCATCACCCGTGCCGTCTGCGACAATGCCGGGCGCACCTTGGCAGAGCTGTATTCGCCAGCAAAGTTCAAAGCCCTTGTCGCCAATGCGCCGATTTTGGGCGCGGGCATGGCGCCCATTCTACAGGCGCAGGCAGAAGGGCGCGGGGTGATCTTTGTCTCGGGCCATTTTGGCAATCACGATATTGCCCGTGCCGTCTTGGCCAGTCAGGGCAAGCCGGTCGCGGCCCTCTACCGGCCGCAAGAAAACCCCTATTTCGACCGCCACTTTGCCGCCACCATCCGCGCCATTTCCACACCGCTTTTTGCACGTGGCCGCCGTGGCTTGGCCCAGCTTGTGACCCATCTCAAATCCGGCGGCATGTTGGGGATGCTGATTGACCAGCATTTTCACACCGGCGCGGTGTTAGATTTTATGGGCCGCAAGGCGCGCACCTCGCTATCGGCGGCGGAACTTGCGTTGAAATACAACTGTTTGCTGGTGCCGGTCTACGGCATTCGCCAAGCCGACGGCCTGCATTTCGACCTGCTGATCGAGGCCCCGATCCCCCACACCGACCCCGTCACCATGACCCAAGCGCTGAATGACAGCCTTGCCGCCCAAGTCCGCGCAAGGCCAGAGCAATGGTTTTGGGTGCATCGCCGCTGGCGCAAGACTACCTGATCTGGGCCGCCGCCAAAATCTCGCCGGGTCCTGCCGCCTGCACTATCACCACAATGGCATCCGTCCCCGCCGCTGTCGCGGTCAGGTGCAAAGCGCTGGTGCCGTCCCATTGGCCCAAATTGTCCCAGTCGGTGACGATATTGGCATAGTCCATCACGCGCCCGGCATTCTCGCCATAGTTGATCTGCACCGAGGCCAGCGGGTGATAGCGCACCAAGGCCACTTGCACCGGTCCGGCGAACCCAACCGAGGCTTTGGCCGCAATCATCACCTGATCGCCCTGACGGGTCAGTTGCAACTGCACCCCACGCGGCGCGCGCTGGTCGCGGCGAATGGCGCGTTCGACCTGTTCGGGGTCAGACCCCGCCACCTGCTCGCGCCCGCCGACAATCATCTGCGGCGTGTAAATCGTGTTCGACCCCACCAGATGGGCATAGGCCTTCTGGCGGGCGGTAAAAATCGGCTGGGCGAAGTGGTCGCTCCAGCCGATATAATCCCAGTAATCCACATGCAGGGCGAGGGCGATCACATCGGGATCGGCGGCCAATTTGCGCAAGAACGCATCCGCAGGCGGGCAAGACGAACACCCCTGCGAGGTGTAAAGCTCGACCACCGTGCCCGCTGTCGCCAAATCTTGCGCCGCGACCAAAGAACTGCCCGCGACCCAAAGGCCAAAAGCAGCGCTGATTGCCAAATGTTTCATCAAGCCCGACTCCCTCATCGCTTGTGTCTACCCAGAACCCACCGCGCAAGCCAATCAAGGTTTTGCGATGTTTTTCGCCGCTTGGGGCGAAATGCCGCGGAACTTGCGTGAATTCGGGCTGGATTTTCGGCATACAATTGCATACAATGCAGCCGAACCACGATTGATTCCTTGCCCTGCCTGCCGTCCTGCGGCAAAAGGCGCCCAAAGACCCTCAGGAGGCCAAAATGACCGTCACCGTTGGACATGACAGCGCAAAGACCCGCAAGACCCTGATATCGGGCGGCGCATCGGTGGATTACTACTCGATCCCCGCGGCACAGGCGGCCGGCTTGGGCGACTTCTCGCGCCTGCCCGCTGCGCTGAAAGTGGTGCTGGAAAACATGCTGCGCTTTGAAGATGGCAAGACCGTCACGCTGGATGACATCCGCGCCTTTGGCGACTGGGCGACCTTGGGCGGGCAGAACCCGCGCGAGATTGCCTATCGCCCCGCGCGGGTCTTGATGCAGGATTTCACCGGCGTGCCCGCTGTGGTCGATCTGGCTGCGATGCGCGACGGGATTTTGGGGCTGAAAGGCTCTGCCGCCAAGATCAACCCCTTGGTGCCGGTTGATCTGGTGATCGACCATTCGGTGATGATCGACGAATTCGGCACGCCGCGCGCCTTTCAAGCCAACGTCGACCGCGAATATGAACGCAATATGGAGCGGTATGTGTTCCTGAAATGGGGCCAAAACGCTTTTAACAACTTCCGCGTGGTGCCGCCGGGCACGGGGATTTGCCATCAGGTCAATCTGGAATATCTGGCCCAAACCGTCTGGACAGACAAAGACCAGCACGGCACCGAAATAGCCTATCCCGACACGCTGGTGGGCACCGACAGCCACACCACCATGGTCAACGGTCTGGCCGTTCTGGGCTGGGGCGTGGGTGGGATCGAGGCTGAGGCCGCGATGCTAGGCCAACCGGTTTCCATGCTG
>JBAXLX010000195.1:0-6735 GCA_037134595.1 Pseudomonadota bacterium | reverse complement strand
CCACCCGCGCGAGGTGTTTCAACCCGACGCCCCGCCTTTTCGGCTGATGAATGCCGAAGCGCGGGCGAACCGTCTGGCCAAGCTGGGCGTGCAGCATCTGTATGAGCTGCCTTTTGATAAGACCCTCGCCAGCCTGTCGCCCGAGGCCTTTGCCCGCGATGTTTTGGCCCAAGGTTTAGGGGTCAGCCATGTCGTGGTAGGGGCTGATTTCTGCTTTGGGCAGGGCCGTGCGGGCAAGGCGCAAGACCTTGTGCGGCTGGGCCAAACCTACGGCTTTGCTGTCACGGTGGCAGGCCTCGTGCAGCATGACGGCGCAGAGATTTCCTCCACCGCCATCCGCATCGCCTTGGCCGAAGGCCGCCCCCGCGATGCTGCCGCCATGCTGGGCCATTGGCACCGGATCGAGGGCGAGGTGATCCACGGCGAAAAACGCGGGCGGCAGTTGGGCTATCCGACGGCCAATATGTCGGTGGCGGGCCTGCACCTGCCCAAGCTGGGCGTTTATGCCGTGCGGGTCGAGGTTCTGTCTGGCCCGCAGGCAGGCGCTTACATCGGCGCTGCCAGCTTGGGCGTGCGGCCGATGTTTGGCACCAACCTGCCCAATCTGGAAACATTCCTGTTCGATTTCAGCGGCGATCTGTACGGCCACCACCTGTCGGTGGCCTTGGTCGACTATCTGCGCCCCGAGCTGAAGTTTGACGGGTTGCCCGCCCTGATGGACCAGATGGCCGCCGATTGTGCCCAAGCCCGCACGATCCTTTCCTGACTTCCCATTCATCGCATTTCGCGTCACTCTGGCCCGCATGACAGACCTTCGCCCCAAATTCTGGACCCTGCCCTTGGCCAAGCTGACCCCCACAGAGTGGGAGGCGCTGTGCGATGGCTGCGGCAAATGCTGCCTGAACAAGCTGGAGTACGAAGACACGGGCGAGGTCGAATTCACCCGTGTCGCCTGCAAACTGTTAGACGGGCAGACTTGCCGCTGCACCAAATATGAAACCCGCCACCAATATGTGCCTGAATGCGTGCGCTTGTCGCCCAAAACCCTGCCGAAAATCGCCTATTGGATGCCGCGCACCTGTGCCTACCGTCTGCTGTTCGAAGGCAAGCCCCTGCCCGATTGGCACCCGCTGATCACCGGCGATCCGGAAAGCCCGCATGACGAAGGCATCTCTGTGCGTGGCTGGACCGTGTCGGAAGTCGAGGTTCCAGAAGATGTCTGGGACGATTATGTGATAGATGAGAGACCGTGATGTTCTTCGCCTCTGACAATGGATCGGGTGCCGCCCCCGAGATCATCGCCGCCCTCACCCGCGCCAATGACGGTTATGCGCGCAGCTACGGCGCAGACCCGATCATGGCGCGGGTCAAAACCCTCGTGCGCGATCTGTTTGATGCGCCCGAGGCCGAGGTGTATCTGGTCGCCACCGGCACCGCCGCCAATTCCCTGTCGATTGCCCTGCTCACCCCGCCATGGGCGGCCGTCTTTGCGCATACTGACGCGCATGTTGCCGTCGATGAATGCGGCGCGCCCGAATTTTTCAGCGCTGGAGCCAAGATGATCGGCGTCGGCGGGGCGCATGGCAAGATGACGCCGCAAAGCCTGACAGATGCCCTGTCGCGCGTTGGCGAAGGCGGGGTGCACGGCGTGCAGCGCGGCATGCTGACGCTGACCAACGTGACCGAGGCGGGCACGGTCTACAGGCCCGCCGAAATCGCGGCCCTGACCGCCTTGGCCAAGGCCAAGGGCCTGCCCTGCCATCTGGACGGGGCGCGCTTTGCAAATGCTTTGGTCGCCACCGGTGCCACCCCTGCGGAGATGACGTGGAAAGCGGGCATTGATGTGCTGTCGCTAGGTGGTACGAAGAACGGCTGCTTGGGCGTCGAAGCCGTCGTGCTGTTTGACCCCGCCAAAGCATGGGAACTGGAACTGCGCCGCAAGCGGGCGGGGCATTTGTTCTCGAAGCATCGCTATTTGTCGGCGCAGATGGAGGCGTATCTGACCGATGGCCTGTGGCTGCGCTTGGCCACCCAAGCCAACGCCATGGGCGCGCGGCTGGTTCAAGGGCTGGCGCAAATTCCGGGGACCAGCCTGTTGCATCCGGCCCCGGCGAATATGTTGTTTCCGCTTTGGCCCATGGGCACCAATGACAGGGCAGCAGCACGGGGGGCCATCTATTACCCCATGCCCGCGCCGCAAGGCCAAGAGGCCGGCCGCCTCGTCGCAAGTTGGTCAACCACAAATGAGGATGTCGATGCGTTCCTAAAAGCCCTCGCGCCTTAGTGCCTTTCATCTTGGCACAAATACTCCGGGGGGTGCGGGGGGCTGGCCCCCCGCTTTCAGCCTGCTAGCAAGCGTCTAGATGGGCCTGCACGGCATCGGCTACGGCCTGTGCATGGGTGATGGGCACCATATGGGAAGCACCTTGCACCGACAGCCTTTGGCTTTGGGGCAAACGCGCTGCCAGAACTTTGTGCACGGCATCGATGATGGGCGGGCTGTCGGCACCGTCGATCAACAAAGTCGGGACTATGACCGCCTCTAACCCACCCGGAGCGAGCATGTTTGCGGCATCATCTAGCAAGACAGGGTTTTGCGCCTCAATCAGGTGGATGCGATCGAGCATATAGGTGCGGGTGCGGTCGGGCAGATCGTCCAAACCCTGACCCGTGCCCCAATCGCCGTGGAACCGGCGCAAAGCTGTCTCGCGCTCGCCGGACAGAATCAGGCGGGCAAAATCCAGATGGCGGGTGCGAAAATCGGTGTAAACGGCTTGGCCACGCGCTGCGGCGAAGATCACAGGTTCCACCAAGGTCAGGCTGCGCACCAGATCAGGCCGCGTCAGCGCCACGCGCAAAGCGACCGTTCCGCCAAAAGAATGGCCCATCAGATCAATCGGATGCCCCTGCCCCAGCGTTTCAGCCATCCGCACCGCCGCCGCCGTCGCAGCGCCGTGCAGATCGCTTACGCCGTCCCAATCTTCCGCCTTGCCGTGGCCGATCTGGTCAATGGCAGTCACGGCCACACCTGACAGACCCTCAGCCAAGCCGCTCCATGCGCCAGAATGCGCGAGCGAGCAGTGCAGCGCCAGCACAGGCCGTACACCGCCGCGCGCCCAAGTGCGGTGCGGCGGGAGATCCACCAAGGTCATATCTTCGGGCATTCACAGCTTTCCGGCCAGATACAGGTCAAGATCCTCAAGCCGGTCTTGGCCCCAGAACCGCTCGTCGCCCACGATGGTGAACGGCACGCCGAATACACCACGCTGGACGGCTTCATCAAGGTTCTTTGCGTAAGTATCGGCGGCTTGCAGCATGTAACGGTCGGCAATGGCGGGGTCAAAGCCGTGCACCGCCAGAATATCCTTGATCACCTCATCCTCGGCCACATTGCGCCCCTCGGCCCAGACCGCGCGGGGGAAGGCTTGCACCAAGCCCGCCAGATCACCGCCGCCGACCTTCATCGCCGCCAGCACGGCGTAAGACGAGGGCGCGGGGTTGACCGGAAAGAAGACGGGCTGCAGATCAAGCTTCATCCCCAACCGCTTGGCCCAGCGGCGCAGCTCTTGCAGGCGGTAGTCTTTGCGGCTTTCGTGGCGTTCGGCCAAGACCTTGCCACCGGTGCGCGGGAACAGGGCGGGGCCGTCCAGCGGGATATAGCGGATGCTTGCGCCATGTTTGGCGGCAATCGCCTCTAGCCGGTCGCCCATCAGATAGCAGAACGGAGAAATTGTCGCGAAGAAGTAATCGATCTGCACCATCTGACGCACCTTTGCTGGCTTGGCTTTGCAAGACCCTAGAAGGTTGATAAGCGGTGTCAACGTCAAGCGCCCGCACCGCAGGCCCAGCGTAAGGATAGCCTATGCCCGTTATCACCGAGCCCAAGCTCATCGCCGGCAACGCCAATATGACCTTGGCCAAAGCCATCGCCCGTCGCATGTCGATGCACCGGGGCATGTCGGTCAATCTGGTCGATGCCCGTGTCGAACGCTTCAACGATGCCGAGATTTTCGTTGAGGTTTACGAAAACGTGCGGGGTGAGGATATGTATATCATCCAGCCCACGTCGAACCCTGCCAATGACAATCTGATGGAACTGCTGATCATGGCCGACGCGCTACGCCGTTCGTCAGCCGACCGGATTTCGGCAGTGATTCCGTATTTCGGCTATGCCCGCCAAGACCGCCGCGCCAAGGCGCGCACGCCGATCACGGCCAAGCTGGTCGCCAATATGATCACCGAAGCGGGGATTGACCGCGTGCTGACGCTGGATTTGCACGCCGCCCAAATTCAGGGGTTCTTCGATATTCCGGTGGATAACCTGTATGCCTCGCCCATCTTCGCTTTGGATATCGCCCATCACTTCAAGGACAAAATGTCCGACATCATGGTGATTTCGCCGGATGTGGGCGGTGTGGCGCGGGCGCGCGAGCTGGCCAAGCGGATAGATGCGCCTTTGGCCATCGTGGATAAGCGGCGCGAAAAGGCCGGCGAAGTGGCCGAGATGACGGTGATCGGCCATGTCGAGGGCAAGGTTTGCATCATCGTGGATGACATTGCCGACACGGCAGGCACGCTGTGCAAAGCGGCCGATTTGCTGATGAAAAGCGGCGCGAAAGAGGTTCACGCCTATATCACCCACGGCGTTCTGTCGAACGGGGCGGTGGCGCGGGTGGCGGGGTCGGCGATGAAATCGCTGATCATCACCGATTCGATTGAAGCCTCGCAAGAGGTGTTGAGTTCCCCCAACATCCGCATCGTGCCGACAGCGCCGATTTTTGCCCAAGCGATCTTGAACATCTGGAACGGCACATCCGTGTCGTCGCTGTTTGAAACCGAAACCTTGGTGCCGATTTATGAAGGCATGTACCAGCGCGGCTGACGGCTGTTTGAAACCAAAAAAGGCCCCGCATCGGCGGGGCCTTTTGTATTGGTGCATCAAGCGCGCTTAGTGCGCGGCCAGTGCCGCTTTCAAAGCGGTCAAATCGGCAACCGTTTTATCGGCCGCATCTTTGGCAGCCGCGTCAGCAGGCGCTTTGGCGGCTTCGGCCAGAAGCTTGTCGACCATCTCGGTCGTGGCTTCGGCCAAAGGCACCGCCATTTCGGCCAGAACCGACACGCCAGAGGCGCTGATTTCGGCAAAGCCACCGGTCACGACATAGGCCGAAGCCCCCTGCGCGCCTGATGCGCGCAGGATGCCGGGGCGCAGGCCGACCAGAACGGGCGCGTGCCCCTCCATCGCGGTCAAATCGCCCTCAGCCCCGGGGATCTGAACCTCGACAGCGGCCATCGACGCCAAGCGGCGTTCCGGGCTGACGAGGTCGAATTGCAGGGTCCCTGCCATCACGCCCCCTTAGGCCGCAGCCGCAGCGAGACGCTGGGCCTTGGCCTTCACGTCTTCGATGCCGCCGACCATGTAGAAAGCCGCTTCCGGCAGATGGTCGTATTCGCCGTTCACAACCGCTTTGAAGGACGCAATCGTCACATCCAGCGGCACCTGCACGCCGTCAGAGCCGGTAAATACCTTTGCCACGTCGAAAGGCTGGCTGAGGAAGCGCTGAATCTTACGGGCGCGCGCCACGGTCAGTTTGTCTTCTTCGGACAATTCGTCCATCCCCAGAATTGCGATGATATCCTGCAGCGACTTATAGCGTTGCAGCGTGCCCTGCACTTGGCGGGCCACGTTGTAATGCTCTTCGCCGATCACAGCCGGGTCCAGCAGACGCGAGGACGAGTCGAGCGGGTCAACAGCCGGATAGATCCCCAGTTCCGAAATGGCGCGCGACAGAACGGTGGTCGCGTCCAAGTGGGCGAAAGAGGTGGCGGGTGCAGGGTCGGTCAAGTCGTCGGCCGGAACGTAGATGGCCTGCACCGAGGTGATGGACCCGTTCTTGGTCGAGGTGATGCGTTCTTGCAAAGCGCCCATGTCGGTCGCCAGCGTGGGCTGATAGCCCACGGCCGATGGGATACGACCCAGCAAAGCCGACACTTCCGAACCGGCTTGGGTGAAGCGGAAAATGTTGTCGACGAAGAACAACACGTCCGTGCCCGACTGGTCGCGGAACTGCTCGGCCAAGGTCAGGCCGGTCAAAGCCACGCGCAAACGTGCGCCCGGCGGTTCGTTCATCTGACCGTAGACCAAGGCCACTTTCGACTTGGTCATATCGTCAAGGTCGATCACCTTGGAATCGATCATCTCGTGGTACAGGTCGTTGCCCTCACGGGTGCGTTCGCCCACACCGGCAAACACCGAGTAGCCCGAGTGCACTTTGGCGATATTGTTGATCAATTCCATGATCAAAACCGTCTTGCCCACGCCCGCGCCGCCGAACAGGCCGATCTTGCCGCCTTTGGCATAGGGCGCCAACAGGTCGATCACCTTGATGCCCGTCACCAGAACCAGCGACTCGGTCGCTTGGTCGGCGAAAGACGGGGCCTTTTGGTGGATCGAGCGGTATTCGGTCGCCACGACCGGACCCTTTTCGTCCACCGGCTCGCCGATGACGTTCAGGATGCGGCCCAGCGTGCAATCGCCCACCGGAACCGAGATGGGTGCGCCCGAGTCGCTGACCGGTGCGCCGCGCACCAAGCCTTCGGTCGTGTCCATCGCGATGCAACGGACGGTGTTCTCGCCCAAGTGCTGGGCGACTTCCATCACCAGCTTTTTACCGTTGTTCTCGGTGATCACAGCGTTCAGAATCGCCGGCAGCGCGCCATCGAACTGCACGTCGACCA
>JBAXLX010000194.1:0-6744 GCA_037134595.1 Pseudomonadota bacterium | reverse complement strand
CCAACCACCCCATTGTCTCCTAATTTCGAAACTGCGCTTGTCATCACGCTGGCCTACCGACAATGCGCGCAACCGCGACCATTCCTGGATCCGCAAGGCCAACGGATTTTTCGGCGAACATTCTGGCGCGACCGATCATGTTCTGTCGCATTCTGAAGTCTTCGATAGCTCTTTCAGAGGCAGCAGAGCAAAGCCGCTGCAAATCCTTGGGGTCCTCCAAGTTCGTCAAGGCCAGCCGAATGGCCTCTAATGAATCCAAGGCGGTCTTGTCGCCGAGTTTGCTGCGCCCGCGCACCATGAGGGCGGCCGTGACCTTCTCAAGTAATGGGGCGACGTCTTCCATTAAGAGTACCCGTTTGTCAGCGGTTTCCTTTGCCAACACCATGAAAGCGACAGCGAGCAGCGTACCGAAGCTGGAACCGGAAGCTCGCGCGCATGCAGTCGCTGCAGTCTTGAACGCATCTGTCGGAAGCGAAGCTGCTCCTGAAAGGCCAAGCCGCATAAACTCGGCACATTTCTGCAACGTTGCGCCTAGATCGCCGTCGCCCAGTTGGCCGTCGAGAGCGTTCAACTCAGGTGCCGCAGCTGTCATGCGATCGGCACAGTTTCTGAGCCAAATCTCTATGTCGAATGCTGTCCAACTCATCCCACACTCCAGAAAGCACACTTCGCAGGCGCTTTCAAAAGTGTTTCCAACTCATTATCCAGCTTAATCAGTGTCAAAGATGCCCCAGTCATTTCCATCGACGTCGCATAGCGACCAACTAACGGCATCACTATCGCAATTCCCTCTGCTGCCAGAGACTTAGCGATTTGGCGGTAAAGGATGAAAAGCTCCTCATGAGGGGTCGACCCAAGCGAGTTCACCAGCACCGAGACCCGATCGCCTGCTGCCAATTCCAACTCGACAGACACTCTTTGCAACATCTCTGCTGCAATCTCATCTGCCGGCCGAAGTTTGCCGCGCCATATCCCAGGCTCTCCATGAATGCCCATGCCCATTTCTATCTCGTCAACCGCAATCTCGAACGTCGGCTTGCCCGCTTCAGGTACGGTGCAAGGAGTCAAGGCAACCCCAATCGTCCGGCAGGCTGAAGCCGCTTTTTGGGCAATCGCGGTCACTGCTTCAAGATCCGCACCCGCGGCAGCAGAAGCTCCGGCGATCTTGAATGCGTAGATCATTCCCGCCACGCCACGGCGTTTTATACTTTCTGACTTTGGGGCACTGGCGACATCATCTGCGACCAGAACGGTTGTAGAGGCGAGGCCGTCCAAAGCCAGGATCTCACCAGCCATGTCGAAATTCATTCTGTCGCCGCCGTAGTTGCCGTAGAGGCAAAGAACCCCCGCGCCGCCATCCGCAATCTTCATGGCATCCATGCAATCGCCGACAGTTGGGCCTGCAAACACATTTCCAACCGAACATGCGTCCAAAAGGCCCGAACCAACGTAACCGGCGAAAACCGGAAGGTGGCCTGAACCGCCACCCGAAACCACGCCGACCTTACCTTTAATCTGCGCGCTGGCGCGGTGTATTACTCTGCTCGTCTCCCCCGATTGCCGGTAAAATTCGGGGTGGGCAAGACACATGCCTTCAAGCGCCTCGTCCGCGTAATCGTTCGGGTCATTCAGCAGTTTTTTCATAGCCGTTCCTCAAACAATTTTGGTACTTCGTTCATCCACGCCCGATGAATGGCATCTTGGTTGCCATGACGGTCATGAATTGCACGTTGGCCTCTAGTGGCAACGAAGCCATGTGCCGAACGGCTTGTGCAACGATGGTGACGTCCATGACAGGTTCGGATGCGATCGTCCCGTTGGCTTGCGGCATGCCTGTCGCCATGGCGTCGGTCATGACAGAGGCCGCATTGCCAATGTCGATCTGACCAACCGCGATGTTATACTTTCGTCCGTCTAAAGCAGCAGACTTGGTGAGGCCGGTCATAGCATGTTTGGTGGCTGTATAGGGTGCAGAATTCGGGCGCGGAACATGTGCTGAGATGGAACCGTTGTTGATGATCCGCCCCCCCATGGGCTTTTGCGTCTTCATCATTTGAAAGGCCCCTTGAATACAAAAGAACGCGCCTGACAAGTTCGTGCCCACGACCGTCTGCCAATCAGATGCGCGTATATCCTCTAGCAAAACGCTTCCGGGCGCGCCTGTGCCAGCGTTGTTGAACAAAAGGTCAAGCCGCCCCCATCGCTGGCCAATCTGGAAAAACAGGGCTTTGACGGAATCTGCGTCAGATATATCGACCGAGACGGGCAAACAGTCTTTCCCAATCAGCGCGGCGGTCTCTTCCAGCTTTTCAACCCGCCTGCCTGCAAGCGCCAAGCTGAAACCCTCGGCCGCGAGGGCAAGGGCAACGGCCCGGCCAATGCCCGAACCCGCGCCGGTGACGAGTGCAACTTTCATATCTGTCCCTCTCGGTGCGAAATTTTTTCATACCTCTCTAGTTTGTCAATAAAACCCTTCTGAACGGTCACGGATTGGTTCAGCAAGCCTGCCGGTCGCCGACCCTCATAGATCGCGAGGACGGACGCCACATCTGAAGCGCCGATCCCTGCAAAGCACTGGTCAGTCCAGCACAGCGCATGAGGTGTCACAATCACATTGTCGAGGTGGAGCAAGGGATCATCTGCGTCCGGCGGTTCTTTCTCGAAAACGTCCAATCCCGCACCGGCGATCAAGTGACCCTGAAGGGCCGCAGTTAGCGCTTTCTGGTCCACGATCGGCCCCCGGGCTGTGTTGATCAAGTAGGATGTTGGCTTCATCAGGGCGATGCGCTCTGCATTCACGAGATGATGGGTATCCGGTGTTAAAGGGCAGTTGACGGTCAAGACATCAGACATGCGGAAAAGCGTTTCAAGATCAACGAGTTCGACCCCCAATTCCCCCGCCGTCTTGGGATTGGCAAAGGGGTCGTGCGCGATGAATTTCATGCCCAAAGGCTGCACTAATCTAAACATCTCAGCTCCGATATTCCCGATGCCGATAGAGCCTAGAACGCGTTCCACCAAGCCCAAGCCCATATGCGCAGAGCGCGCTTGGCCAAAGCCATCTGGGCCTCTACGGGTCAAACGATCCTTGATGACCAATTTGCCCGTCAAAGCCAAGATCAGCGTGAGAATGGAGGCGGCAACAGGGCGGCGAACACCGTCAGGGGTAATACAAACGGCAATATCCTTGGCGGTGCAAGCGGCCACATCGACAGAATCGTAACCGACCCCAAAGCGGGCAACAACACTAAGGCGGCCAGAGGCCGGGATGCTGTCAGCGGTCAGCCTTGCCCCCAAGAGAATTAAAGCGTCGATGTTCTCTAGAAGTTCAGCCTTGATCGGGTCGCATGGCGGCAGAAAATCGATCGTTACCCTGGGCGTGGAGCGCAGAGCCTCTAGATCAAAAGAGGGGTACTTCATCGATCCGTCCGCATTGATGAAGTCGCCGGAAAGGCCGACACGGAAGCCGTCACTTTGCATTGGCGGCACTCCGTAATTCGGAAATGCCTGCAATCAGTGCGCGCTGATACAAGGAACTGTCAGTCGCAAAACAACAAAAATCAAAACCCTTTTGAATATCTGCAAGGCCTTCCGCAGGCGAACTGACAAGCCGCCCAAGGGAAAGTCCGTGGGTTTTGGCAGCCTCAATTATCTTTTGCAGCGCGGCCAGATAGTCCGGATGCTCAAACTGTCCTGCCACCCCCAGCGATGCACTCAAATCAAAGTGACCAACCCACAAGCAATCCACACCCGGAGTGGCGGCAATCGCATCGGCATTCTCAGCCCCTTCGCGTGTTTCTATCAAAGCAAAGAAGGTCGTCCGCGCATTTGCGTGTTCAAGTCGCTCTTTAACCGCGCCGCTCGTTAGAAAATTGTCATGGGCAATGCCCAATGCCACGCCACGCTTCCCGAGGGGCGGGTACTTCATGTGTTGCACGACCATCGCCGCTTCAGCGGCATCTTTTATCATCGGAGCCATCACACCCTGTGCGCCGGCGTCGCAAATGCGGGCAATCATGTCGTAGTCCTTACAGGGCGCTCGGACGATCATGGCAACACCGGCGGCTTCGAAGTATCTAACGGCACTTTTGAGTGTTTCGATGCTGAAGCCTGAGTGCTCCATATCGAAGAAGACGAAATCGCAGTCTGCAGATGCCAAAATGTGGCCAATACCTGGTGTTGCGAATTCTCCGACATAGTGACCGAATTTCGGCCGCCTAGTCTGTGTCATTTCCTTGAGTGCAGTGCGGCTCATGAAATCATCCTTTTGGTTGTGTGGTCGGGCCTGACCCTTGACAAACCAGAGAACATGCTCGGATCGTCCGGCTTTCTATAAGGGCAGCGGAGGCAGCGCTGAATTCAAGGTAGTGGGAGGTTTTTAGATGAGTTGAGAATGCGGCCTCATCATCGTAGATTTCGTAGAGTATGACCTGATCGTTCCGGTCATTTGGTACTGTGACGTCAAATCTTCGACATCCCATTTCTTGCTTGGCCGAGGCAATGGCATTTTCGTTCATTAATTTAAGAAATTCATCCATGAGATCGTGAGTACGAAGATTTATTTCAACAATGATCACGAATGGTTCTTTCATCGTCCACCGCCTCGTCCTTCTTCGAATTGTTGAATTACCTGGCGCAAATGCTGATCCATTGCTTTCCAGGCCTGTTCAGGTTGATGATTTGCCACGGCCTGAAAGATCTCTTCATGGCTGCGATAGGCGCTTTTTTCGACGCCCGGCACACGCAAGGCGATGTGGCGCTGAAGGGCAAGCCATTCTGCAATAGCCTTATGGAGGGCTGAAAACACTGGGTTCTCGCCGATTTCAGCCAAAGCCAAGTGGAATGCGACATCGGTCCGTTCGAAGGATTCTATGTTGCCGATTGAATCGCGATTGGCCCTTAGCGAGGTTTCAAGCCGTCCGATATCATCCTTCGTTGCTATTTCTGCGGCATTACGAGCAATTGCAGCCTCGAACAGGCGGCGGGCTTCTTGAAAAGAGCGTTCCCCCTCTTCTGAAGACAACAGATGCCGTGCGGAACTTGAGAGTTGTTCAAGGAAATTGGCTGCCGTGGGACGGGTTACAATCGTGCGGCCTCCGCTCGAGACTTTGATGAAGCCACTGCGCTGCAACAACAAAAGGGCCTCTCTTACGGCTGGCCGCCCAACATTGAACGCCTCCATCAGGTTGCGTTCGGATGGCAGACTTGCGCCCTCTGCCAGACCGCCCGACAGGATCTGATTCTCGATCTGCTCGGCCACATCCTCGTGCACTTTACGACGTTTGATGCTGGTGAAATTCATAACAGCTGCTCCGAGATTTTCTGTGCTAATTTCCAACGGCATTCTCTTTGGTCTCCCGTACACTTGTGGTCTGCGCGAGTGTGCGAATTCGAACCCGCTGAGCGTCGATGAACATGGCAAGCAGTATGATCAACCCTTGGATCACTTTTACCCAGAAAACTGACACGTGCATAAGGTTCAAGCCACGATCAATCACAGATAGCAAAAGAACCCCTCCGAGTGCCCCCAACATGGTGCCTCGACCACCTTGCAAGCTAATGCCGCCAATTACAGCGCCCGCCATCACGGTAAATATGAAGCCGTCCCCAAGATTGACCTGAACGGATACAACGCGGCCAGCCAACATCCATCCTGCCAAGGCGGCAAGTGTGCCGCTTACAACGTACACTTGGCGAACACGAAGATTCGCATTTATCCCTGAAGCCACTGCAGCATCGCGGTTACCGCCAATCGCATACAGCTCTCTTCCAAACCGATGATGTTTCAGGATGAAGTGCCCAATTAGGAAAGTGGCTGCGGTGGCGATCACCGAAAAGGATACCTTGATCACACCGGGAATGATGAAGGCATTCTGATGGCCCAGCCAATAGAAAGTGTCGGCTTTTGGATCATTCAGCCCGTTAACGGCGCTGCCTTCGGTAAACGCCAGCATCAGCCCTCGGATTACTAAGAGCATAGCCAAGGTTACAATGAAGTTATTCATCTGCCCGTAAGTAATCAAGCATCCTATCGTATAACCAATTGCGGCCCCCATCAGCAGAATGAACGCAATTGAAAGATAGGGATTGAACAGAAGGTCACCGCCAAAGTGTGGTGCCGCGCCCGGCACAATCAGCCAAATTCCCAAGAGCGCTGCCATCCCAAGCGTAGATTCGCTGGAAAGATCAAAATTGCCAGTGATGAGAACAAATGTTTGCCCCACCACAAGAATACCCATCACTGCCGCTGCAGAGAAGATATTCGAAATATTATTCTCAGATAAAAAGTGCTCACTTTGAAATATGAAAAAGATGAAGACTGCGGCCAAGATCACCCAAATTAGGTGATCAATCAGCGCAGCGAGGCGATTATAAATGTTCATGCTCTTCCTCCAACGTTACTCCTTCAATCGCAGCAATAAGCCTCTTTGGAGTGATTTTTTCTTGTGACTTAACAAACTCCCTTGATATCCTGCCGCGTGTGAACACGACGATGCGGTCGCAGATATCAATCAGTTCATTGAGTTCATCAGATACCACACAAACGGCCACGCCGCGTTTGCAAAGGTCATCAACAATTCGCAGAATTTCGACCTTTGCCGCGACATCAACACCTTGGGTCGGCTCGTCTAGGATCAAAACCCTTGGTTCAGTGGCTGCGAATTTTGCCACGACGCATTTTTGCTGATTGCCACCGCTCAGGCTTCCAATCGTTGTTTCCATTGTCGGAGTCTTGATGCTGAG
>JBAXLX010000193.1:0-6750 GCA_037134595.1 Pseudomonadota bacterium | reverse complement strand
CCGTCACCGCCCGCGCGACCCGAAGCGCAAAGCGGTTCGCATCGGTGTCGGTGGTGGCGATCTGCCAGCGGTAGGGGCCAAAGACATCGGACAATAGCTGACCCGCCTCTAACGCCGCCTCGGTCGGCAGCATATAGGTCAAGCCCTTGCGCGCTTGGGCGCGGATGGCTTTGGCCACGGGTTTGGGCGAATGGCCAAACATCGACCCCGTATCGCCCAGACAAAAGTCGTTGATCTGGTAGCCGTCGATATCGGTGATCAGCGCGCCATGCGCTTCGGCCACCAAGGGCAGATGCGGCATGGGCCAGTCTTTCATCCAATGCATCGGCACGCCGTCAAGATAGACCTGATCGGCTTGGGCCATGGCACGCGCCGATTTCGGGCGTGTCGCAGCAAAGCGCCGCGCCTCGCGCTGGGTCAAGGCTTGCAACTTGCCCGCGTCAATGCCGGCGATAAGGCTGGGGCTGGTCATGGAATATCCTGTCAGGTCACGCGCTGGTATGCCGGATAATTTGATCAAATGAAAGGGGCACAAGCCGCGCCTAAAGCCGGATGACGGCGATCAGACGGCCATAATCCGCCTCACCCGCGTGGGTGGTGCGGCGGTAAGAATAAAAGCGGTCGGGGTCGGAATAGGTACAATGGCGCGTCCAGTTGGCCTGAACCCCCGCCGCGCGCAGGCGGTGCAGGCCGTAAGCGGGCAGGTCGAACAGCATGCGGTTGCCTTGGCCTTGGGCGAAAAAGCGCTGCGTGGTGGGGTCGTCATCGGTGAAGGCTTCAAAGAACTCTGGCCCGACCTCGTAAGCGCTTTGGCTGATGGTGGGGCCGATGGTGGCGCGGATATCGGCGCGCTTGGCGCCAAGGGTAAGCATGGCGTCAACCGTCGCCTCTAACACGCCATCTTTCGCGCCGCGCCAACCGGCATGGGCGGCCCCGATCACCCGCGCCACGGGGTCGGAGAACAGGACAGGCTGGCAATCGGCGGTCAGAATGGCCAAGCCAAGGCCGGGGGTGGCGGTGACCATGCCGTCGGCTTTTATGGGTGACGTCGGCGGTTCATTCAAAGCCACCACATCGGCGGAATGGACCTGATGCAGGCTGACGAGGGCTGCGGCGGATAGCCCCAAAGCCTCTGCCGCAAGCGCGCGGTTGGTCTGCACCGCGCTTGGCACATCGCTGCTGCCCGGCCCGCAATTCAACCCCGCAAATATCCCTTTCGAGGCCCCGCCCTTGCGGGTGAAAAACCCGTGCGGAACGCCGATTGCGTCAGAGGTGACAATTTCCAGCATCAATGACTTCCGGGTGGGGCAGGGTGATGTGCCGGATGCAGCGCCAGCACTTTGAACAAGGTTCCCATTTCCTCAGCCGCGGTCAAGCGCTGCGTGGCCGCCAGATGCGATTGCAGCGCTGCGCCTGTCAGGTTTTGCGCCAAACGGGCCGACCTTTGCGCTATCCCAAGTGCTGATAGCAGCGCACCTTGGGTGGTGTAGGCATGGGCTAACGGGCGGGCGAACGCGGTCAGGGCGGCAAAATCGACATGGGCGGTCAGGTCGGCTTGGCCGGGGGTGGCAAAGGGATCGACCGGCTTGTGCCCCTGCACCGCCTGAAACGTATCGCCCAGCGACTGCCATCCGCCATAGTCGATGATGAGTGCTGCACCCTTGTCAGCCATGCGCGCCGCGATTTCGGCCATAATCGCAGGGGCTGCAGGGCAGAACTCGACAATCTGGCCTTGGGCTGTGTTGTTCAATCGATTCTCAAGCCCCGCGATCGGCACCACAGGGCCAAGGCCAAAGGCCAGATTGTCACCTGAGAGGCCCACCAACCGTTCCCGCCAGCCCAAACCCGCGCGTTCAAACTGGCGGATCGGCACGGCGTCGAAGAATTCGTTGGCGATCAAGACCAAGGGATGGGGCGGCAGGTCTTGCACCGCGCTGACCCAAACGGGGGCAAAGTCCTTCAAAGCGTGGGCCTGAACAGCCCGTAACCGAGGCGAAGCCTCGACCAAAACCACCCGCATCGCCGCATGAAAGCCGGGCACGCCTTTGGTGGCGCGCAAGATATCTGCCATCAGCGTGCCACGACCGGGGCCTAGCTCGGCCAAGGTGAAGGGATCCGGCGCGCCTTGGTCGGCCCAAGCCTGCGCCAGACATAGGCCCAACAGCTCGCCAAACATCTGCGACATCTCGGGCGCTGTGATGAAATCACCCGCGGTGCCAAAAGGATTTTGCGTGGTGTAATAGCCATGCGCCGGATGCAGCAGGCATTCGGCCATGTAATCGGCCAAGCTCATCGGGCCATGGGCGCGGATGCGGGCGGCTAAGATCTGCGCCAGTTCAGTCATGCCGCGCGGGCTTTCCAGACAAACCACAGGCCCACAACGATCATCGGCAGCGACAGGGCTTGGCCTTGGGTCAGGCCCCAACCGTGGACCTGCCATGCCAGACCCAAGGGATTGCCGTCGGTTATGAACTGCGCATCGGGCTGGCGCACAAATTCAACGCCAAAGCGCACCAAACCGTATCCGGCGATAAAAAGCCCCATGATCCGACCGGGCCGCGCCAGCCACCCACCCCGCCATGCGCCCCAAAGCAGGATGGCACCCAGGACCAGACCCTCTAGCACCGCCTCGTAGATTTGGCTGGGATGGCGTGCACAGACCCCCACCACGCCGGGACAAAATTGCGCCGCATCCCCCGGAAAGGCCACGCCCCAAGGCAGGTTCGTCGGGCGGCCCCAAAGCTCGGCATTGATGAAATTGGCCAGACGGCCCAAAAATAGCCCGATCGGGGCGACCATGGCAAAGAGATCGCCGGTGGTCAGCGCAGGGATATGTTCGCGCCGGCAAAAGATAAGGCCAGCCACAGTGACCCCCAAAAAGCCACCGTGAAACGACATGCCCCCTTCCCAAACCCGCAGAATTTGGGCCGGGTTGGAGAGGTAAAAACCGGGTTGGTAAAACAGCACATAGCCCAAACGCCCCCCCAAGATGACGCCCGCAATCACCCATGTCAGCAAACGTTCCAACTGCTCTTCGCGCATCGGCGGGTCACGCCACAGCCGTGTCGAGCGCAGGGCTTGCCGCACCACCCATCCCCCCACCAAAAGACCGCCGATGTAGGCCAGCGCATACCAGCGCAAGGCCAGCGTCAGGCCAAACACCTCAACCGAGAAAACCTCTGGGGTCACGGGGGGAAACGGAATATAGGACATGGCACGCCTTTCCTTTTGCGCGTCGTTTTCGGCCCCGTAACCTATGAAGTCAACACCCGCCTCTTGAACGGTGGGCAGGTTCGGGGCATATGTGATCAAACAGTTTGAAAGGTCGATCATGCAGCCGGGTAACAAGTTCTTCGATGACATTGGCAAGCTGATGACCAACGCCATGGGCGTGGCCCAAGGTGCCAAGACCGAGATGGAAACGGCGATGAAGTCGTTTCTTGACCGCTGGATGGCGGATCGTGACTTTGTCACACGCGACGAATTCGACGCGGTTCGTGCCATGGCGCAAAAGGCCCGCGAAGAAAATATCGCGCTGGAAGCGCGGCTTGCAGCCCTTGAGGGCGCAAAAAACAGCTGACGCGCTTTGCGCTGCAAAAGCGCAAATGGGGGCAGCAAGACCGTTTGGTTCGTCATGCCGGGGCGTGACGGGTGAAAAGGGGGTGGGCGAGCGCCGTGTTGCGCGCGCGTCACTTTCGACACGGGAGATGTATCCGAAGGTTGACACGGTAGGGTATTTTTGCTATCCCAAGCACCGTGGGTTTGATAGTTTGATTTTAGCTATTCAGAGGCTGGCATGAAGACTTTTACCGGAGCTATTTTCGCCATTTCAATGTTTTCTGCAACCTCCGCTGGTGCAGATAATAATTTGGTTGAAGGAATCGTTGGCGTAATAATTGGACAGGCGATTGTCGAACAATCTAAGGCAACCCACCGTCATTCATCCAGCGGCATGTCTGCCGAGACGCGGAGCAAAAACATAAACATTCAAGAAGCCCTTACTTACTTTGGCTTTCCTGTTGGAACGGCCGACGGGGTCTTGGGGCGCAAGAGCAGGGATGCGATCTCGCAATTTCAGGCATGTATCGGAAAATCAATCTCGGGCGAACTGGACTTTCAACAAGAGCAGTTTCTGCTCGACTCACATTTTAAAGCCCAACAGGGCGGAGCGCTGACACTTCAGCTGGCGGCATCAAAACCCAATGGCATGTGTGGGTTGCTTCAGCAATACCTTCAGGACCTGCTAGCGCCGCCCGTGCCGGCCAGCCCGGCCATTGCCGCGCCCGTCGCGCAGCAGCAATCGGTCGTGCAGCAGCAATCTGTGGTCCAGCAGCAGTCGGTTGTTGTCAACAACAATCAGACGACCAATACCACAGTCATTATGGACCCGGATCTGATCACAAAGTACGACTTGTTGCTCAACCAAGTGAAATTACTCGACCAGATTGACGCTTTTGTCCGGTCCAAACAGGTCGATGAAGTCAGCTACCGAAAGCTCGCCAGCGTCCAAGCAAAGCTTGCCGAGCTGCATGGCCTGATCACATCGGTAGAAACAGAAGCCCAAGGAAAATACGGCACACCCATTCGGCCGACAAACGCGAATTTGGGCGTAACTGCTGCCAAAGCGTCAGAGGTCTTCCCGCGGGTTCCGTATTATGTGCCGGGCACCGACGAGACGGGCGAGCTGTGGATCAAGCCATTCGTGACCGATTCGGGCATGCTGATGTATGATTTTAACTTTGTCACTGCGCATTCAGACTTCGATAAAATTCGTGAAACCATTGAATTGACTTCGGGGAATATCCGCTTGGTCGCCGCTGCTTTGGTGAAGATAGCCGGGTGGAATGACACAGCGATGAGCAATAGTGTAAGACGGTATTTCGAAAAATCGGCCTTTTGCTTTCCCTTGGACATGTGCGGCAAGGTAGAGGAAGGAAATAATTCTAATGAGGTTTTATTCGTGATCTATGAAGATGGATCGACAGCCGTCCGGCTGCAAAAGAACAAGGGTAAATTCCGGTCGGCATTTAACTTGTCGATTGAAAGCGGGCTCTTGCTCTCTGCCTATATGGATTACATGGCAGAAATCGGCGAGAAGGAATTTGCCACAAACACGATGACGAACAGTGATCTGAATGCGATTTTCCAGTAGGTCGGCCAAACCTTCGTATCTGATCGCTAAGCAGGCGTAGGGTTTGGCTGAATGCATAGGCGCAAACCTGTTGCTCAGACAGGGTGATCATGGGAACGCTGTGCTTCAACGTCACATCGGCCCAAAAATCCGTTGCTGAGCGGGTGCGACGGGCCGAGCCATCATCATTTTTTGCGGTGGCATTCGCGACGCGCATGGAATTGGCGACGGCTTGACCTGACCGGATGCCATGAGTCACCAAAAACCCCAGAACGGCTTGCGCTCAATGCGCCTTGATTGGCGGCTTTGTCGGGTGCTTTCACGCGGTTAAAGCAAGCATGGCGCTAGAAATGTCGCTGCGGCAAAGCGCATGGCGATTGGTTGGATCATTGGAACCGCATCGCTGCTTGGTGTTTTGGTCACACCTTTGATCGTGATTGAGACAGATCTGACACCGCCCATGACGCAGGTCGGTGTGCTTGCAACAGACGAACCCGTGTCACGCCAATTCGAAGGGATCGTTGTGTCTTGCAGAACTGACGCAGGCGAAATCTTCGAAACGGTCAACGGCATTGCATCCGTCGCGGGTGCACGGCACTTCAGCTATGCGTCTCGACCTGCACCCAATATGTCGCAGCACGGGGCTAAACCGTCTTCAAGGCCATAGGCGATCAGGGCAATTGACCGCGTCACGCCCTAATCTAATTGCGCCGTGAAAACATATCCTTCGCCGTGCGAGGTGCTGATGATGCGTGGTGCTTTGGGATCATCTCCAAGTTTGGCGCGCAGGCGGCGGATCAGCACATCAATGGTGCGCCCTGACCCGTCTTCGCCGCGATGGGTGATCGCTTGGCTTAACTTGTCGCGGGTCAAAACCTCGCCCGGATGGGCAACCAACTGGCGCAACAGTTCAAACTCGGCCCGCGTTATGGCAATGGCTTGGCCTGCGGTGTCACGCAACTGGCGGGCGGTCGAATCAAAGGTGAAGCCATCAAATTGGTAAACCCTGCGCCCTAAGCGGCGCATAGATGCAGTGCGGCGCAGCAGGTTCTTGATGCGCGCCAGCAACTCACGCCGGTTAAAGGGTTTGCAGACATAATCATCGGCCCCCAGTTCCAGACCCACGATCCTGTCGACATCATCGGTGCGGCCCGACACAAGGATGATGCCAATCTCTGACAGCGCCCGCTGCTCGCGGGTGATTTCCAAGCCGTCCTTGCCCGACAGGTTGATGTCGACAATCAACAGATCAGCACCAGTGTCGGCCAAGATGCGCTCGGCCTTTTCGGAACTGTCGGCTTCAGACACACGGTAGCCGTGGCTGTCCAGATAACTGCCCAAAGTCGCGCGCGTGACCGGATCATCTTCGATGATCAGAATATGAGGCGGCTTGAGGGGGCGAGGAGGCGATGACATCCGTATCTGTTAACAAATTGTCACAAACAAATCCAGTTCATTCGCAAGGAAGGCCTTACCCGTTCACATCCCCTTGCTAGGCTTTGACCAGAAAACATCCGTTTTCGCAAAATCCGCCGGGCATGAACCCAGACGGACCAACTAGAACAGGGAGTTCACCATGAAACACCGCAGTCTCCTTTTGTCAGGTGCGACGCTGCTGG
>JBAXLX010000192.1:0-6770 GCA_037134595.1 Pseudomonadota bacterium | reverse complement strand
ATTTCCCGCCCTTTGCCATTAGGGTCACGCCACGCGACCATGTCGCGCAAGCATTCTCTGCCCACCTGCTCTGGCGCCTGACAGCGGCGCCGAAATGGCGGTCAGTCGGATCGGTCGCAAGGCCGCAGAGTTGCCCAGAAAGTCGCTGATTGGCTGGGATGTCATTGAGACCCGTCCGGGGTCTGGAAGAGAACCGCGATGAAGCGCGCGTTAACATTGGTGAAAAGTGAGGGCTGCCTGTCAGGCATAGCCGCGCTTTGCCATGCGCCGCCCCTCGCCCGAACACGCCGCCCGTCCCTTGCCTTGCCCCGCACTGGCGCTTCGCCACCGGGGCCTGCAAGGGCGCGCGCCATTGGAACACCATGTCTAAGAAAATGCTCATCGACGCCACCCACGCAGAAGAAACGCGCGTGGTCGTGGTGGACGGCAACAAAGTTGAAGAGTTCGACTTTGAAACCTTAAACAAGCGCCAGCTCGCCGGAAACATCTATTTGGCCAAAGTGACGCGGGTCGAACCCTCGTTGCAGGCGGCCTTTATTGATTACGGCGGCAATCGGCACGGCTTTTTGGCCTTTGCCGAAATTCACCCCGATTACTATCAAATCCCGGTCGCCGACCGCAAAGCCCTGCTTGAAGAAGAGCGCGCCTTTGCCCGCGCCGAGGATGACGAAGACAACCGCCGCTCCTCCCGCCCTGCCCCGCGGCCCCGTCCGCAACCCGCCCGCGTTGAAAGCCGCGATCAGGTGGAAACCGCGCAGCCCGCGTCAAGCTATGGCAGCATGGATGTGGTGGACCTGTCCGAAGCCGACGACAGCCAAGCCACTGGGTCGGTGATCGAAGCCCCCGCCGAACCCGTGGCAGATGTGGAACCGGCCCACGATCATGACCACAGCGACGCGCAGGATCATGATCACGATCACAGCCACGACGAGGCCCAACCTGCCGAAGGCGACGCCCCCTTCCGCGCCATCGACCACGCCTCTGACACCGACGACGAGATCGAATCAATCGCCGAAGAGGACGTGCAAGAAGAAATCAGCGCCCCGCGCAAACCCCGCGCGCGCCGCTATAAAATTCAAGAAGTGGTCAAAGTGCGCCAGATCATGCTGGTGCAAGTCGTCAAAGAAGAACGCGGCAATAAGGGCGCAGCGCTGACCACCTATCTGTCGCTTGCCGGTCGCTACTGCGTTTTGATGCCCAACACCGCGCGCGGCGGTGGCATTTCGCGCAAGATCACCGTGGCAACGGATCGCAAGAAGCTCAAAGAAATCGCCTCGGAATTGGAAGTGCCGGAAGGTGCGGGCCTGATCATCCGCACGGCGGGGGCCAAGCGCACCAAGCCCGAGATCAACCGCGATTACGAATATCTGATGCGCCTGTGGGAGCAAATTCGCGAGCTGACGCTGAAATCCATGGCACCCGCCGCGATCTATGAAGAAGGCGATCTGATCAAACGCTCGATCCGCGATCTGTACAGCCGCGAGATTGACGAGATTTTGGTGGAAGGCGAAGCAGGCTACCGCACCGCCAAAGACTTTATGAAGATGATCATGCCCTCGCATGCCAAGGTCGTGCAGCGCCATAATGACCCGATGCCGCTGTTCGCGCGCTATCAGGTCGAAAGCTATCTGGGCGGCATGTTCAACCCGACCGTGCAGTTGAAATCGGGCGGCTATATCGTGATCGGCGTGACCGAGGCGCTGGTGGCGATTGACGTGAACTCTGGCCGCGCCACCAAAGAAGGCTCGATCGAAGATACCGCGCTGAAAACCAACCTGGAAGCCGCCGAAGAGATTGCCCGCCAGTTGCGCCTGCGCGACTTGGCCGGTTTGATCGTGATCGACTTCATCGACATGGAAGAGCGGCGCAACAATCTGGCCGTTGAAAAGCGCATCAAGGACAAGCTGAAAACCGACCGTGCGCGCATCCAGATTGGCCGGATTTCGGGCTTTGGCCTGTTGGAAATGTCGCGCCAACGCCTGCGGCCGGGGATGCTGGAATCGACCACCCAGCCCTGCGCGCATTGCCACGGCACGGGCCTGATCCGGTCGGACGACAGCCTTGGCCTGCAAGTGCTGCGCGCCTTGGAAGACGAAGGCGGGCGCAATCGGTCCAAAGAGGTGCTGTTGAAAGCGCCGATTGGCATTGTGAACTTCTTGTTCAACCAAAAGCGCGAACATCTGGCCGTGATTGAGGCCCGCTACGGCATGGCCGTGCGGATTGAAGCCGATCCGCAGATGATCAGCCCAGACTTCGTGTTGGAAAAGTTCAAGATCGCCACACGAGTGGTTCCCGTAGCCGCCGCCGTGATCTCGGGCAACGCCAGCTTGATGGGCGCGCCGGTGCTGGAAGAGGAAGACGACGATATCCTCGAAGAGGATATCGACGACGAAACCGATGACGCCGAGGATGAAGGCGAAGGCGAAAGCACGCCCAACGGTGCCAGCAAGTCGGCCGATCCGGCCAATCCGGGCAAGAAAAAGCGCCGCCGTCGCCGCAAGAAGAAGGGTGGCGTAGGGTCTGGTCAGGCAGAGCAGGGTGACAGCGTAGCCAGCGAAGGGTCAGAGGCTGCAGCGTCAGAAGAGGCGGGCGAAAGCCCTGAGCCCGCAGAGCCCGCGCCAACCGAGGCAGGCGAAGCCCCTGCCGCCAAGAAAGCCCCGCGCCGCACGCGGGGTCGGCCTTCTAAAGCACTGGAACCTGTCGCCGAGACGGTCGCAGACACAGCCGCCGAGACCGTGGCTGCGCCTGTGGCCGAACCTGTGGCGGATGTGCCTGCCGAAGGGGCCGCCGAACCCGCGCCGCCCAAACGCCCCGCATCGCGGCGCAAAGCTGCGGCGGATGTGCCAGCCGATGGGGCAGAACCCGCCCCCAAACCGGCCCGCAGCCGCTCGCCCCGTGCCAAAGCTGCCGCAGAGCCGGTGAGGGCCCAAGCAGAGCCTGTGGCTGACGCTATAGAGCCTGTGGCAGAAGCGGTGAGCTTCCCGGTGGACCCCGGTGTCAGCGAACCCGCTGTGGCCGAGGTGCAACCCGTCTTGCGGGCTGATCCTGAGGATGTGGTGCCCGTCGCAGCGCCAGAGACTGAGCCAGCGCCAGAGGACCCGAACAAACCCAAACGCAAAGGCTGGTGGTCGCTGGGCCGCTGATCTGACGCGCTAGACTTAAAACGCCCGACACTCCCCTGTCGGGCGTTTTCTTATCCACCAGCGCGGATCAGGTGCAGGGTGACTGGGCCGTCATCTTCGGCCCCAAGATAGCTATGCCCTGCCTCGGCGCAAAAATGCGGCAGGTCGATGCGGGCCATGGCATCGGTGGCGCGCAGGCACAGCACCTGCCCGGCCTGCATCGCCATCAACCGCTTGCGCGCTTTGAGCACCGGCAGGGGGCACAAAAGCCCCTCGCAATCCAAAACCTCTTCCCACATCGCCATCCCCTTTGCGCTTGGCTTATCGCCCAAGGGTGCCAAAGGCCACAAAAAGGTGAAAATTGCGCAGGTGACGGCGGAGCGCAAACAGGCTAAGGCTAGGCCATGTTTGGAATAGATATCCTTGACGCCAGCCTTTTGCCCGCAGCCCTTGTCGCCTTGGCGGCGGGGGTGCTGTCGTTCCTGTCGCCCTGCGTGCTGCCGATTGTGCCGCCCTATCTGGCCTATATGTCGGGCATATCGATGGGCGAGATGAAATCTGGCCGCAAACCGCTGCTGGCGGCGAGTTTCTTTGTGCTCGGCCTGTCGACGGTGTTTTTGCTGATGGGGGCGGCGTCTTCGGCCTTTGGCGCGTTCTTTCTGGCGCGCTCGCAGACTTTCGCCACGGTTTCAGCGCTGGTTGTGATGGTCTTTGGCGCGCATTTCCTTGGCATTGTCCGCCTGCGCTTTTTGGATCAAGACATCCGCATGGATGCGGGCGACCGGGGCGGTTCGGCTACGGGGGCCTATGTGCTGGGGTTGGCCTTTGCCTTTGGCTGGACACCCTGCATCGGCCCGCAACTGGGTGCTATTCTGACGATTGCCGCGCAAGAGGGGTCAGTCGGGCGCGGCACCGTCTTGCTGGCCGTCTACGCCCTTGGCCTTGGCCTGCCCTTTGTGCTGGTCGCCGCTTTCTTCCCGCGCTTTGCCCCCCTTATGGCGCTGATGAAGCGCCATATGGAGCGGATCGAGAAGATCATGGGCCTGATGCTATGGACCATCGGTCTGTTGATGCTGACGGGCGGGTTTTCGCAGTTTTCCTATTGGCTGCTGGAACACCTGCCCGCCCTCAGCCAGTTCGGCTAAGGCTTAGACATAATCCTGCCGCTGCAGATTATACTTGGCCATCTTCTCATTCAGCGTCCGGCGCGGCAGGCAAAGCTCTTCCATCACCGCCACGATCGATCCCTTATGGCGGCGCATCGTGTTGTCGATCAGCATCCGTTCAAAGGCTTCGACATAGTCTTTCAAGGGCTTGCCCTCAGTGGTCAGCGTTGGCCCTGTGGAATCATTGTCGGCCATCAAAAGCGACGCGATTGACCCCGACCCCCGCCGGTTCTGCAACACCGCACGTTCGGCGACGTTCACCAATTGGCGCACATTGCCCGGCCAAGGGGCTTGCAGCAACTGTGCCGCCTCTTGCGCTGTCACCTGCGGCGCCTCGCAGCCATATTCATCGGCGAATTGCTCGGTCAGGCCGTTGAACAGCGTCAGAATATCCTCGCCGCGCGCACGCAGCGGCGGCAGAACGATGGTCATCGCCCCAAGGCGGTAGAACAGATCAGGGCGCAGCGTGTCTTCCAGCGTTTTGTCGGGCGCGTGGCGGTTGCAAATCGCGATGATGCGGGTTTCGGGCGGGGTGCCTTGGTCGTTGATCAGTTCTAGCAGGCGGGCTTGCATTGCGCCGGACAGGGCCTCGATATCTTCCAGACAGATCGTCCCACCACGGGCGTCTTCGATCATCGGGATCATGCCGTCTTCGGCGGGACCGAACAGGCGGGCGGCGAACTGGTCTTCGGACCAAGCCGCACAAGACACCGTGACAAACTTGCGCCCCGCACGTGGGCCCACGGCGTGCAGCGCATGGGCCACCAAGGTCTTGCCGGTGCCGGTTTCGCCGTCAATCAGCACATGGGTATCAGCTTGGCCCAGATCAAGGATATCCTCGCGCAAGCGCTCCATCACAGGGCTGGTGCCCACCAGCTTTTTCATCAAGATCGTGCCATCCGACAACTCTTTGCGCAAAGCGCGGTTGTCCAGCGTCATGCGGCGGTTTTGGGTGGCGCGTTTGGCAAGCTCGGTCATGCGGTCGGGGTTGAAGGGCTTTTCCAGAAAGTCAAAAGCCCCAACGCGCATCGCTTCCACCGCCATAGGCACATCGCCGTGGCCGGTGATCAAGATCACCGGCAGGCCGGAATCCATCCCCATGAGCTTTTTGAGGAAGGCCATGCCGTCCATGCCGGGCATCTTGATATCCGACACAATCACCCCGGGAAATTCCGGCCCGATCACCTTAAGCGCCTCTTCCGCCGAGGCGAAGGTTTCGGTATCAAACCCCGACAGGGCCAGCCATTGGCTGATGGATTGGCGCATATCGGCCTCGTCATCCACAATCGCCACTTTCATTGCCCGTGCCATTCTGCCCTCACTCTGCTGCTTTTACGTCTTGCCCCGAGGCTTGGCCCAAGTCTTGGCCCAAGATCGGAAGCTGCATTTCAAATACCGCACCCTGCGGGGTGCCATTGCGCGCGGTCAGGCGACCGCCGAAGTCTGTCATGATGCCCGAACTGATCGCAAGCCCAAGGCCCACGCCCTCGCCCGACTTTTTGGTGGTGTAGAAAGGTTCAAACAGGTTCACCAGATCGTCGATCCCGTGACCGTTATCAGATACGGTCAGGGTCGCCATATCGCCTGCAGCAAGGGTCAGATCAATCTTGGGTTCGCGCGTGTCTTTGGTGGCATCCAGCGCGTTGCGCAGAAGGTTGATGATGACCTGTTCCAAACGCAAGCGGTCCACCGTCACCATCACGGCCGTGCGCGGGACCGAGCGCGTGATCTTGACGACGCGCAGTTTCAACTGCGGCTCCATCATGGCAAGGGCTGCCGACAGGCACAGGCGCAGATCGACCGGCTCGAACGCATCACCGCCCTTTCGGGCATAGGATTTGAGCTGCCGTGTGATGGCCCCCATACGATCGATCAGATCATCGATCCGCTGGAACGACGACAGCGCCTCTTCGGCGCGTTTGCGCTGCAACAGCAGGCGCGCGCCGGCCAGATAGGTTTTCATCGCCGCCAAGGGCTGGTTCAGCTCATGGCTGACCGCCGCTGACATCTCGCCCAAGGCGGCGAGTTTGGACGATTGCGCCAGCGTCTGTTCGGCCACGGCAAGGTCTTTTTGCACCTTCTCGCGCTCGGCCACCGCGCGTTGCAAGCGGGCGTTGAGCTGGCGCAGTTCCAGCGATTCGCGCCGGAAGGACAGGGTTTGCGACCAAGCGCGGCGTGAGAGAAGGTAAAACGTCAGGGCGGCCAAGATCGCAAAGCCCATGATTTCCAGCGCCAAAATGCCGTTCACCCGTTCGCGCACCGAATCATAGGCGGTGAAACTGGCCATGCGCCAGCCGCGAAAGCTCATCCTGTTGTCGGTGCGCAGAACGGCCACGCCGCGCACATAGGCGTCGGGGTGGTTTTGGGTTAAATCTGACGTGACAGAGATCGCCCTGTTCAGCGCCATATTCAGGGCCGAGCGGCTGACGGGGGCGGCAATCGCCTCGTCCACCGGCTTGCCACGCCAGCGCGGTTCGGTGGA
>JBAXLX010000191.1:0-6793 GCA_037134595.1 Pseudomonadota bacterium | reverse complement strand
GGGATGCGGCTGGCCTGACGGGCGCGAGCCTGCCGAATGGGCGATAAAGCGGCCCTTGCCCTCGCGGTTCAAGACCGCCTCGGCAAGGATCGAACGGGCCGAATTGCCAGTGCATAGGAAGAGAACGTGGTAGGGTTTGGGGTCCATTTTTTCATCCGTTTTCGAATATCACACCGAAGGAACACTGCTGGCCTATCGCTCAGTACAGATCATCCGCTCGCCTTGCGTCTAGCGCAACTGGCTCGCGCCTACCGACAGCGCGTAACACTTTTGTGACACCTAAACCGCCAGCGCCGTCGTCTGCACCACCGTGCGCAGCGCAAAAGACGACTGCATCTGCCGCACCCCCGGCAAACGCGATAAAAAGCGGCGGTGGATGCGGGCGAAGTCTTCGGTGTCTTCGGCCATGATCTTGATCAGGTAATCGGCTGACCCCGCCATCAAATGGCATTCCAGAATGTCGGGCACCTTGGCCACCTCGCGTTCAAAGGCGTCCAGCAGGTCTTCGGCCTGGCTTTGCAGGGTGATTTCGACAAACACAATCGTCGGCTTGCCCATCTTGCGCGCATCCAGCAAGGCGACATAGGCGGCGATGAAGCCATCTTGTTCCAACCGCTGCACGCGGCGGTGGCAGGCCGAGGGCGACAGGTTCACCCGTTCGGACAGTTCGGCATTGGTCACCCGCGAGTCTTTTTGCAGCACCCCAAGGATACGACGGTCGATTGCGTCAAGCGGGTCAAGCATGGGAAAAATTCTCGTCCAAGGCTAGTTTCACGCAATATCTTACCAATTTTGCCCCTTTGCGCCAGCAAAATCTCAACCCATCTGCGCCAGACTTGCGCCAAACTGGTCCTATCGGCCCCACTGGCCCCAAGGGAGAGAGCATATGAAAATCGGTTGCCCCAAAGAGATCAAACCGCAGGAATTCCGCGTCGGCATGACCCCCAACGCCGCGCGTGAGGCGGTGAACCGTGGCCATCAGGTCATGATCGAAACCAACGCCGGTGTCGGCGCGGGCTTCACCGATGCCGATTATGTCGCAGCCGGTGCCAAGATCGTTGACACGGCGGAAGAGGTCTTTGCCGCGTCAGAGATGATCGTGAAAGTCAAAGAACCCCAAGCCGTCGAGCGCAAGCGCCTGCGCGAGGGGCAGGTTTTGTTCACCTATCTGCACCTTGCCCCCGATCCAGAGCAAACCGCCGATCTTCTGGCCAGCGGCGTGACCGCGATTGCCTATGAAACCGTCACCGATGACCGCGGCGGCCTGCCCTTGCTGGCCCCCATGTCGGAAGTCGCAGGCCGTCTTGCGCCGCAAGTGGGCGCGTGGACGCTGCAAAAGGCCAATGGCGGGCGCGGGGTGCTGCTCGGCGGTGTGCCCGGTGTGCTGCCCGCTAAGGTTCTGGTGATCGGCGGCGGTGTCGTGGGGACGCATGCGGCCAAAGTGGCGGCGGGCATGGGCGCAGATGTGACGGTGCTGGACCGCTCGGTCAACCGTCTGCGCTATCTGGATGATGTGTTTGGCGGGCAGTTCAAGAACGGTTATGCCGATGCCGCCACTACGATCGATCTGGCACGTCAGGCCGATCTGATCATCGGCGCGGTGCTGATCCCCGGCGCTGCTGCGCCTAAGCTGATCTCGCGGGCGCAACTGTCGGAACTTAAACCCGGCGCGGCATTGGTGGACGTGGCGATTGACCAAGGCGGATGCTTTGAAACCTCGCATGCGACAACCCACCAAGACCCGATCTATGACGTCGACGGGATCATGCACTACTGTGTGGCCAACATGCCCGGTGCCGTTGCGCGCACCTCCACACTGGCTTTGGGCAATGCGACCATGCCCTTTATGCTGGCCTTGGCCGACAAGGGCTGGCGCAAAGCCTGCGGCGACGACAAGCACCTGCTGGCGGGGCTGAACACCCATGCAGGCAAGCTGACCTATGCGGCTGTCGGCTTGGCCTTGGGCCTGCCCACCATCACAGCGGCTGAAGCGTTAACGCTCTGATCCTAAGCGGTGCGCTTTGCCGACAGGGCGGCCTTCGGGCCGCCCTTAGTCATAGCCCAAGGATGCGTGCATTTGGGCCTTTCCTATCCCAAAGAATGCCACTATACGCATCTTGACTTCCCCCTGAAAACGAGAAGATCGCGGCCAAGGCCGCAGCCGTTTTCCCGGCGTGGGAAAGATATGTTAAAGGAGTGATCCTATGTCAAAGCCGCTGATGTCCAAAGCCACCGCCGTCTGGCTGGTGGATAACACCACGCTCAGCTTCACCCAGATCGCGGAGTTCTGCGGGATGCACGAGCTGGAAGTGCAAGGCATCGCCGATGGGGATGTGGCCATCGGGGTCAAGGGCTTTGACCCCGTGTCCAACAGCCAGCTTGACGCAATCGAGATCGAGCGGGCGCAAGCCGATCCGCTGTATAAACTGAAGCTGAAGTTCAACCAATCCGCCGTGGGCGAAGAAAAGCGCCGCGGGCCGCGCTATACGCCGCTGTCCAAGCGCCAAGACCGTCCGGCGGCGATCTTGTGGCTGGTCAAATTCCACCCCGAATTGTCCGATGGCGCGGTGGGCAAGCTGGTCGGCACCACCAAACCCACGATCCAAGCCATCCGCGAGCGCACGCATTGGAACATCGGCCAGATCACCCCGATTGATCCGGTGGCCTTGGGCTTGTGCAAACAAACCGAGCTCGACACCGCCGTCCAAGCCGCTGCGCGCAAGAAAGCGGCCGAAGGCGTGGTGATGTCGGATGATGACCGGCGCAAGCTGGTCAGCACCGCGCAGTCGCTGGGCATGTCGGAAGACCCCAAGATGCCCTCAGGGCTTGAGGCCTTTACCCGGGCCGATGACCGCGCACGAACAGAAAAGCCTGCCGATTTCTCGGACGCGGAAAGCTTCTTCAACCTGCCGCAAGACGATGACGACGAGGATGACGACGACATTTTGTAATCGCTCAGCCGCAAGGCTGACCAACCTTTGTCGAACTAAGCCCGCAGCCCAAGGTTGCGGGCTTTTTGCTGGGCCAACGCCTAAGCCTTGCCGATGCGGTCGCGGCGTGATGTAAGGTCGCGAAAGCCCGCAAAACGGGGCAGTCTTTTCCAAACGGCGCGAGGTTGCCATGTCTGACCGGTCTTATCGCTTCACCCATGCCATCACGCGCAAACCCGCCACCAGCATCATCAACGGGCTGCGCGCCGTGGATACCGGCGCGCCGTCTTTGGCGCTGATGCGCCAGCACCATGCCGATTACATCGCCGCTTTGCGCTCAACCGGTGCCGTGATTGTGGAACTTGACGAAGCAGAAGCCTTTCCCGATTCGGTCTTTGTCGAGGATACCGCCCTGTGCCTGCCCGCAGGGGCCGTGGTCATGCGCCCCGGTGCGCCGACCCGTCTGGGCGAAGCGGCGTTAATGGCACCGCACCTGCAAGCCCTATACGCCGATGTGCGCACGATCAGCGGGGCCGACAGTTTCATCGAAGCGGGCGATATTCTCACCACCGAAACCGAGGTTCTGGTGGGCCGCTCGGCGCGCACCAATGGGGCAGGCATTGCCGAACTGGCCGCAACCATCGCCCCTTGGGGCCATAAGGTGCGCGAGGTCTTCACCCCACCCGGCGTGCTGCATTTCAAAACCGACTGCTCGCTGCTAGACGGCGAAACCATCCTGTCCACCGAACGCCTTGACGCTTCGGGCTGTTTTGCAGGCTACCGAGTGATCCACACGGCTGAGGGCGAAGAGGCCTGCGCCAATGCGATCCGCTTTAACGATCTGGTGCTGATGCCCGCAGGCTTCCCGCGCACCCGCGACAAGCTGGCGGCGGCGGGGTACAACCTGCGCGAGATCGGCAATTCGGAATGCGCCAAGCTCGATGGCGGGATGTCGTGCCTATCGCTGCGCTTTTCGCCACCCGTATAACCGCGCTAAAACCCGCGCCTTGCGCGCAAGGCAGCGCCAATCGTGCCGTCGTCGAGATACTCCAATTCTCCGCCAATCGGCACCCCTTGCGCCAGCGAGGTGATGCGCACCGCCAACCCGCCCAAAGCATCGGCAATATAATGGGCGGTGGTCTGGCCATCCACCGTGGCATTCAGCGCCAAAATCACCTCGCTCACACCATCTTGGGCGATGCGGTCAATCAAAGCAGGAATGCGCAATTCCTCTGGCCCGATCTGATCCAGCGCCGATAAAGTGCCACCCAGCACATGATAGCGCCCCTTGAAAGCACGCGAGCGTTCCATCGCCCAAAGGTCCGCCACATTCTCAACCACACAAATCTCGCCCGTCCCCCGTGCCGGATCGGCACAAATGGCGCACATCTCCGCCGTGCCGATATTGCCACACCGCGCACAATCGCGCGCCGACAGCGCCACCCCCGCCAGGGCCTGCGCCAAGGGGGCCATCAACCCCTCGCGCCGTTTCAGCATCGCCAGCACCGCCCGCCGGGCCGACCTTGGCCCCAAGCCCGGCAAGCGCGACATCAGGTCAATCAGGGCTTCAATGTCGCGCGGGGTTTCGGTCATGGTCTGCCTTTCGATCCCAAGGCTGAGGGGCGCCTGCCCCCCAGACCCCCCGGGAGTATTTGCGCCTCGGTGAAGGTATCAGAAGGGAAGTTTCAAATCAGCGGGCAACCCAACCGAGGCGGCAAGCTTGGCCATTTCCTGTTGGCTGCGGGTGGCGGCTTTGGCTTGCGCATCGCGCACGGCGGCGATGATCAGGTCTTCGACCACCTCTTTTTCCGAAGCGACCAGAATATGCGGCGAGATATCAAGGCCGGTGATATCGCCCTTGGCCGTCACGCGGGCCTTGACCAAACCCGCCCCGGCTTCGCCCAGCACGATGATATGGGCCAGATCCTCTTGCAGTTCGGCCATCTTGGCCTGCATCTCTTGGGCGGCCTTCATCATCTTGGCCATATCGCCCAAGCCCGCCAAACCTTTCAGCATCGCCGCCTCCTGTTGCTTGCGCCCTACAGATAGGCAAGGCCAGCGTCAGGGGCAAGGGTGGGGGGCCTGCAGGAATTTTCGCAGAAAATTCGGGGCGCGCGCGCGCGGGGGGGTCAGCTATCCTCGAACGGGTCCCATTCGTCGTCGACCTCGGGCAAGGCCGCAGCGGCGGCAGAGGCTTGCAGGGCTTCTGGCGTGCGAATCTCGGTGATTTTGGCCTGCGGAAAAGCCAAAAGGATGGCTTGCACCAAGGGGTTGGTCATCGCCTGAACGCGGGCTTGGGTCAGGTCGCGGTCGCGCTCTTCCAGCACGGTAGGCGCACCGCCGGAAGACACCACCGACACCCCCCACCGCCGCCCTGTCCAGCTTTGCAGCCTTTGGCCCAGCCGCGCGGCAAGGTCTGGCGCGGCCTCCGCTGTCGGTTCAAACTCGATCCGGCCGGGGGCGTACTGCGCCAATCGCAGCGACGACTCCACCTCGAACAGCAGCGTCATGTCGCGCTTGTCGCGGATCAGCGCCACGACTTGGTCAAAGGTTTGGTAAGCGGCCTCGGCATCGATTTGCAACGCCAGCGCCTGACCGCCCTGCATCACCGCCCCCCGTGCAGGGGCTGCGGGGGCCAAGCGCATCATCGGGCTGTGCTGCACGCTGCGCCCAGCGGGTGCACCGCCCGCGACAGCGCCTGAGGGCTGCACATTGCGCAGATGCCGCAGCAGCGTTTCAGGGTCGGGAAGATCGGCCACATGGGTCAGGCGGATCACCGCCATCTCGGCGGCCATCATCGCATTGGGGGCCAAGGCCACCTCTTCCAGCGCCTTCAGCAGCAATTGCCACATCCGCGACAGCGACCGCAGGGGCAACCGCGCCGCCATATCCACGCCCCGCGCGCGTTCATCTGACGCCACCGTCGGGTCATTGGCCGCATCGGGGGTGATCTTGATCACCGAAATCCAATGCGTGATCTCTGCCAGATCGCGCAGCACGGCCAAGGGATCGGCCCCGTCCGAATACTGCCCGGCCAGTTCGCCCAAAGCCGCCGCCGCATCGCCGCGCATGATCATATCAAACAGGTCCAGCACCCGCCCGCGGTCCGCCAGCCCCAGCATGGCGCGCACCGCGTCGGCCTGCACAACGCCCGCGCCGTTCGAGATCGCCTGATCCAGAAGCGAGGTCGCATCGCGGGCCGATCCTTCCGCCGCACGGGTGATCAGGCCCAAGGCCGCCTCGGTGATCTGCGCGCCTTCGCCGGCTGCGATCTTTTGCAGCAGGGCCACCATCACCTCGGGCTCGATCCGTTTAAGATCAAAGCGTTGGCAGCGTGACAGCACCGTCACGGGCACTTTGCGAATCTCGGTCGTGGCGAAGATGAATTTCACATGCTCGGGCGGTTCTTCCAGCGTTTTAAGCAGCGCGTTAAACGCCGCTGTCGACAGCATATGCACTTCGTCGATGATATAAACTTTATACCGCGCCGAGGCCGCGCGGTAGCGCACCGACTCGATGATCTCGCGGATATCACCCACCCCGGTGCGCGAGGCGGCGTCCATCTCTAACACATCGACGTGGCGGCCTTCGGCAATGGCGCGGCAGGGTTCGCACACAAGGCAAGGCTCGGTCGTCGGCCCGCCTTTGCCATCGGCCCCGACACAGTTCAACCCCTTGGCGATGATCCGCGCCGTGGTGGTTTTGCCCGTGCCACGAATGCCCGTCATGATGAAGGCATGCGCGATCCGGTCTGCGGTGAAGGCGTTCTTTAACGTGCGCACCATCGCCTCTTGCCCGACAAGGTCGGCAAAGGTTTCGGGGCGGTATTTGCGCGCAAGAACGCGGTAGGCAGGATCAGGGGC
>JBAXLX010000190.1:0-6844 GCA_037134595.1 Pseudomonadota bacterium | reverse complement strand
TTCAAGGCAGCGCCCTCTAGGATCATCATTTCATAGCCACGCGGGGCAAAGCCCGTTTTGGCGTAAAACCGTGTCGCGGCAGAATTGTCGGGGCTGACACCCAAGGTCATAAACTGCGCACCCCAGCTTTGGTGGCGCATCACGGCGGCCAAAAACGCGCGGGCAAGGCCGGTGCCACGCGCTGGCGGCGCGACGTAAATGTCTTGCAGATAGACCCCCGCCTCGCCGCGATGGGTCGAAAAATCGGGGTAGTAAAAGGCCATGCCTTGGTCGGCGATCAGGGCAAAGATCAGGGGGGCGGGGGCGAACAAGGCTTGGGATAGGGCCGCTTGTGAGGCCACGGCATAGGTGCCGCCGTCTTCGTCGGACAGGGCTTGAAGCTGGGCACGCAGGTGGGCCAGGTCGGCGGGGGTGACGGGGCGGATGGCGAAGGCTTGGGTCAAAAGGCCACCTTGTCGCGGCCTTTCAGGGCTAACATCGCGCGCGCCTCATTCGGCGTGGCGATGGTGCGGCCAAGGCGGGTGACGATCTGGGCAATCAGCTCAACCTGCTGGGCGTTGGACTGGGCCAGCACGCCTTTGGAGATATACAGATTATCCTCTAGCCCCACACGGACATGGCCGCCCATGGCGGCAGCCATCGTGGCCATAGGAATTTGCGCGCGCCCTGCGGCGAGGACGGAAAACTGGTAGCTGTCGCCAAACAGACGGTCAGCGCTGCGTTTTAACAGCGTCAGGATTTCAGGCTCGGCCGGCATTCCGCCCAGCACGCCGAAGACAAATTGTAAGAACAGCGGGGCTTGGATCAGGCCACGGTCAACGAAATGTTTCAGCATGGTGAGATGGCTGATATCATAACATTCAAACTCGAACCTTGCGCCGCGGGCTTGGCCCATCTCGGCCAAGACATGGGCAATGTCGCGCGGGGTGTTTTTGAACACCACATCGTCAGAGTTTTCTAAAAACGGCTTTTCCCAATCGTGCTGGAACTGCGCAATCCGGTCAATCATCGGATAGAGCGCAAAGTTCATGGAGCCCATGTTCAGGCTGCACATCTCTGGCGCGTTGGCCTTGGGGGCGGCGAGGCGCTGACCCAGCGTCATCACCGCAGACCCGCCGGTGGTCATATTCACCACAGCATCGCAGCCCGCCTTGATCGCCGGCAAAAACCCCGCCCAATGCGCCGGATCGGCCGAAGGGCGGCCCGTGTCAGGGTGGCGCGCATGCAGATGCAAGATCGCAGCCCCCGCTTTGGCAGCGCCAATGGCCGAGGCCGCAATCTGAGCCCCCGTCACGGGCAGATAGGGCGACTGGCTGGGCACGTGGATCGAGCCTGTGATGGCGCAAGAGATGATGATTTTTGACATGGCGGCCCCCTGCCAGCCAGAGTGGCACGGCGACAGCGCAGGCGAAAGGGGGGCCCGTTCAGAACCGCCCTTTGGTTACTTCACCACAAAAGGTGCCATCGCCAAGACTTCGTAATGATCGTCAAACATCAAGCGTGCCTCGTAGGCACCTGGGCTGAGCGGCGCATACAGATCAGCGGCAGGAAAGGTAAGATCGCCGCTGATCCGGGCATTGGTATAAGCAAACCCAAGGTAGGCATAAACAGACGGTTCGCCTTTGCGGTAAATGCCCACCCAATCCAGCTTGAACCCGGGCGCACCGGTGAAATGCAACGCGACATCCCCATGGGGCGTGACCGAGTTTGTCACCTTCATCTCGGCATGGCCATCCTTGGGCACAATCGCAAAGCGGGTGCGGGCGATTTCCTGCCCCGATGCATCCAGCATCACCGCATCATAATCGCCCTGCGACAAGCCAAGGGTCGACAGGCGGATCGTGGGCCGGTCATCAAGGGCCACGTCAGAAATGCCTATCAGCGGCGCGGTTTGGCCACGGCGCACAACTTGGGCTGAATAGCGGCCTTGCTCGGCAGAGGCCACGCGGATCACAAAACTATCGCCCGCGCGCACCGGGCGCGGTTCGACGGTGATCAGCGCGGGGGTCGGGATCGGCTCGACCAAGACTGTGGTCAGAACAGCCCGGTGATCCGAGGGCCAAGGCGTGACCGACAAGGCGTTTTGGGAATTGCCCGCCTCGCCCATCACCACGGCGGCGAGCGGTGTCAGGTTGGCCGTCCAAGCAAAGTCGATCCGGTCAAAGGTTTCGCCCTTGGGGATATAGGGGGCGGGGCGGCCGGCTGTCCATGTCAGGCCGGGGGTTTGCACAGGGTCGGGGTGGACGGCGCGAAAACTATCGCGAAAGCCCGCCTTTTCAAAGGCAAGGCTGACGGGCCAATTGACCGGGTAGGCTGGCGCAGGGCGCAGGGCAATGGCAGGCTTTGTCCAATCGCGCCAAGACGGGCTGTTGAAATCTCCGGTCAAGATCACCGGCACGCCGTGATCAATCAGGGGTTTCAGCCCGTCGATCAAGGCCTGCGCCTCTGGCAGGCGCAGGTCAGTTTCGTTTTGCACGACCTGTGACATGGTCTTGCCATCGCGCACCAGTTCGGGGCCATAGGGGTCTGAGGTCAGGTGGGTATTGGCCAGAGCAATCACATGGCCGGGGGAGACTTCGATCCAAGCGTGCAGCGCAGATGGGTCAAGACCTGCGATGGAATAGGGGGGGGCCTTTGCTTGGGTGGTTTCGCCCAAAGCACTGTCGAATATGGGATATTTCGACAGAATATGGCGGCGCTGATCGGCATAGGGATACCCTGCAAGGGCCGCGATCTGCAAAGTTTTGCCGTCAGGTTCTTGCAGGCCGACGATATCCGCATCCGCCAGTTGGATCGCCTTTATGACACTGGCAAAGCTGACCTGATCGCCGCCGTACCAGATGTTAAACGTCAAAACCTTAAGCTGGATCGGCTCGGCGAGGGCTGGCGTGGCCAGCAAAGCCGCAAGAAGGAATGGGCGCAACATCGGCCACCTCTGTGTAACTTGACACAGCGTAGCAAAGCCTTGTTACAATCGCATAACGCTTTGGTCGCCGCAACAGCGCAGAGGTCTTCATAATATGACACTCAAATAAAGATACCGTGCCGCACCCCCCAAGGGGCGCAGCAGAGCAGAGTTTAGATTATTCCATATCCACGCGGGTGTCTTCACCCGACTGGATCACGCCTGCCACAGCCGAGGAGAACACGAAGCTGTCGCCCGAGGGTGCCAGGAAGATCTTGTCCACTGCGCCCGACTCGTAGGTCACGGTGCCCGTGCAATCTTCATTGACCGTGTAGGTGCCCTTGTCAGCGGTCGGCTCTGCCGCGCCTGCAACGCCGGTTTCGGTGGTCACATTGCCAGCGCCGTCGAACTTTTCCTGACCGACTTCAGCGTAGGGCTTGCCTGCCGCGTCATAGCCCTGCAGCCAGTAGGTGTAGTGGCCCTTCAGCTCAGCGACCGAGCATTCGCCAGCCATAGCGGCCGAAGCACCAACAGTTGCGATTGCGGCAAAGCCAGCGACCAAGAGGAATTTTTTCATGATCAGATTTCCATTCATTGTTTGCATCCGATGTGGATGGCGCGGCTCTTTTATGCCTTAACCTTAACAGGTCAATGTTCACCACAGCCCAAACCGCTTTATCTTTAGGTTGGAATTTTTCTTCTTTCGGGTGCGCCGTGGGGCTTTTGGCGACAGCCCAGCAAGTAGACTATGATCCGGCCAGTGTCGCAAGAAACAGGCTGAGCAGGGCCTATGGGCTTAGCTGGCCGACCGATCGGCGTGAAGGCTGCAACCGGACAAGGGCTAACCCTGTTCGGGATCGGCAGGCCAGAATAAGCTGCGACAGACCCCGCTAGTGCCAAAAATACCATCGTCCCAAGCCGCAATCACAGGCTATGCCTGCACCTTCAGCACGATCTTGCCGATATGGCCCGGCGCTTCGATGCGGGCATGGGCGGCGGCGGCATCGGTCAGGGGGAATTCGCTGTCAAGGACGACCTTTAGCTTGCCCGCGACGACCAAGGGCCAGACATGCGCCTCGACCTCGGCGGCGATGCGGGCTTTGGCAAGGTCGGATTGCGGGCGCAGGGTGGAACCGGTCAGGGTCAGGCGGCGCATCATCAGGTCGGCAAAGTTGACCTCGACCTTGGCGCCTTGCAGGAAGGCGATCTGCACCAGCCGCCCGTCATCGGCCAAAGAGCGCAGGTTTTGCGGCAGATAGGCGCCCCCCACCATATCAAGGATCAGGTTCATCCCCCCCGCTTGGCGCAAGATCTGTGCCCAGTCTTGCGTGCGGTAGTTCAACCCCATCTCTGCGCCCAAATCCTGACAAATCCGCGCCTTGTCATCGCTGCCCGCCGTGGCAAATACCCGTGCGCCCAAGGCATGGGCGATCTGGATGGCGGTCACACCAATGCCGGACGTGCCGCCATGCACCAAAAACCGCTCGCCCGCTTTCAGCCCGCCGCGCATCACCACATTCGACCAGACGGTAAAGCAGGTTTCCGGCAAACAGGCCGCATCGCGCAGCGACAGGCCCTGCGGGATGGGCAGGGCATGGGCCTCGGCACAGGCGGCGTATTCGGCATAACCGCCACCGGGCAGAAGGGCGCAGACCTGATCGCCCTCTTTATAGCGGGTACATCCCGGCCCCAAAGCCACCACCGTTCCCGAACACTCCAACCCCGGCAAGGGCGAGGCCCCGACGGGCGGCGCATAAGACCCTGCCCGCTGCAGCGCATCGGGGCGGTTCACACCGGCATAGGCAAGCCGGATGATGATCTGGCCATGGCTTGGCACGGGAACCGGCATCATACAGGGCTGCAACACCTCTGGTCCGCCGGGTTCGGTGATGGCGACGGCGTGCATGTCGTGTGAGATGGTCATTTATAGGCCCTTTGGTGATATCCGGGCAGATCTTGCGGCGGATGCGGTGCGCGGATGCGGTCGAAAAAGGCCAAAGGCCCGGTCATCAGCGCCTTGCCCAAGGGATTGGCCTTAAACGCCGCTTTGGCCTTTTCAAAGGCCATGACATTGGCGATACGGCGATCCACAAACGCCCAAGTCTCGGTCTGATCAAGGCTGTCATCGCCCAGCCAATACAGCACCGTTGCCGCATAAACCGCCGACAGCGTGGCGCGTTTGGAGTACCAGTTTACATCGTCAGAGGCATCGCCCAAGGCCACCCAGATCGCATCCGCCGTGCCCCAAAGGCCGCGCGCCCCGTCAGCGGCATACATCGGCAAGGCGAACAGCGCGGTACCCCGCCGCACAGCCTCGGCGTCGGCGTCTTGCAGGCGCAGGCGCACGGCCAAAGCCACGCGGTCGCGAAAGCGCAGGGCCTGCAAATCCTGCGCGGCCAAGGCCGTAACCATCTGCCCATCGCCCAAACGGTGATAAGCCAGCGCCAGATCGACCCCGCCGCGCGGCACCAAGGCTTGCGCTTGCGCCATGCTCAGACCCGAATCAGCCGCCGCCTGCGCCAAAGCTGCTTGCGACCAGCCTTCAAAGGCCACATGCGGCAAGGCTGCATAAACCAGCCTTTCCAACGCCTTATCCATCTTCGCCCCCGCCATCACCATCTCCGCATCCCAGACCTTATAGACAAGCCCCTTGCCCTTTGCTAAGCGCAACGGGCCTGCACATCTAGTGCAACTCTAACTTAGGAAGGTGGTGACAACCACATGCAGGTCAGCGTCCGTGACAACAACGTCGAGCAAGCCCTTCGGGCTCTCAAGAAAAAGCTGCAGCGCGAAGGCGTGTTCCGCGAAATGAAGCTTAAGCAACATTTCGAGAAGCCCTCCGTCAAAAAAGCGCGCGAGCAAGCCGAAGCCGTTCGCCGTGCAAGGAAACTTGCGCGCAAGAAGCTTCAGCGTGAAGGCGGCGTTTAAGCTTCGGCTTGAACATCGCCGGTCTTGAGCAAAGGCCGACGCAGCGAACACTGGGGCAGAGATGCCCACCCGATGAACCCCCGTCCGCAAGGCCGGGGGTTTTTCGTTTGTTAGACGTCCTTACGGAACAACCAGCCCGCCAGAAGGGCAGCAAGCACACCGCCCCCCACCTCGGCCAGCAAGAACGACGGCGTGGCGGCGGGCATGATGCCCGAAGGCGTGTTGGTCATCGACCGCGCCAGCAGCATGATCGGATTGGCAAAGCTGGTCGACGAGGTGAACCAATACGCCGCCGTGATGTAACCGCCCACCAAGGCGGGCACATTGGCGCGGGCATAAAGGCCGCCAAAGATCGTAAAGATCAGCCCAAAAGTGGCAACCGCCTCCGCCAAAACCTGCCCCTGACCGCCGCGCAGGTGGGTAGAGGTTTGGATCAGCGGCAGATCGAACATCGCATGGGTCAAAACCAACCCCGCCAAGGCCCCCGCGATTTGGGCGGCCAGATAGGGCAGCACCGCCCCCCAAGCCAGATCGCGCCGCGCGGCCATGATCAGGGTGACAAGCGGGTTAAAATGCGCCCCCGACAAGGGCCCCAAGATCGTGATCAGCACAAACAGCATGGCCCCCGTCACAAGCGCGTTGGCCAAGAGCAGCACGCCCACATCCTGTGTCAGGGTCTGCGCCATGATGGCCGACCCGATCACGGTCGCGACCAGCAGCGCTGTGCCCAGACCCTCGGCGACGATGGCGCGGGGCGTCACTGGATATCCTCGCCAATGGTTTTTAGGTGCGACTTCAAGCTCAACGCATCAATCGTGGCCAAGGGAAGCGCACAAAACGCCTGAATGCGGCGCAGCATGGCGGCATAGGTGGCGGCAAAGGCCAAGGCTTTTTCGGCATCGGTGCCAGTGGCCGCCGCCGGATCAGGCAGGCCCCAATGCGCGGTCATGGGTTGGCCGGGCCAATAGGGGCATTCCTCGGCTGCGGCATTGTCGCAGACGGTGAAGACGA